>JAYUSV010000115.1:0-7294 GCA_043755495.1 Synechococcales cyanobacterium | reverse complement strand
TGAAATAGTCCGGCTGTTAACCAGAGTGTAGTGATTTGCTGTTGTCGAATGACTCGACCTAACTCGGCTAAGGATGGTTTGTCCCCAGGAAACAGTACTAGTTTGGCTCCATTCAGCAAGCTGCCCCAAATCTCGAAAGTAGCAGCATCGAAAGAGATTGGAGCCAGTTGCAGAAATACTTGCTTGTTGTCGAAATCAATATACTGCGCAGATTTAACCAGACGCACTACTCCTTTATGTGGAATGCAAACGCCCTTAGGTAAGCCGGTAGACCCAGAGGTGTACATTACATAGGCCAAATTATCTGGCTGTGCTAAACTCTGGGAATTACTAGAGTTGTTTACTGCTGAAATCTTTGGCCAGTCTGCATCTAAGCAAAGAATTTGCAGCTCATGAGGCGGCAGTTTCTCGACTAAAGATTTTTTAGTTAACAAGACTGAGACGTCGGCATTTTTCAACATGAAAGCTACTCGTTCAGGAGGATAAGCTAAGTCGATCGGCAGATATGCAGCGCCTGCTTTGAGAATACCTAAAATGCCGACAATGGTTTCGATCGATCTCTCGATCGCAATTCCCACTAATTCATCTGGCTTAACCCCGAGAGTGAGCAAATAATTGGCCAGATAATTTGCTCGTTGATTCAGTTCGGCATAGGTAAGCTGTTCTTGCTGAAATACTAGGGCGATCCGATCACCATTAATTGCAACTTGTGATTCAAATAGCTGATGAATGCATTGATCTTGAGGGTAATCTACTTGAGTCTGATTCCATTCCACCAATAACTGCTGTGCTGCTGCTGGGCTGAGCAGAGATAACTGACAAATAGGCTGAGTTTCTTGTTCAACAATATGGGTTAATAAACTGGCGAATTCTGATAGCCGACGTTGGATCGTATCAACATTGAAGAGATTAGTGTTGTACTGACAGTCCAAGTCTATTTGGCCGCTAGCGGCAAATGCGCCATTGAGAAAAAACTCGAAGGTGGAAAAGGATCCACGATTTAGTGACGCTTCAACGTTTAATTGGTCAAAGTTATTTTTGCTGCTACTATCTAGATCAATATTAAACACCGCCGTAATCAACGGGATTCTGCTGGCATCTCGTGGGACTGAAAGCTTTTGGAGTAGACTCCCAAAGGTGAATTCTTGATGGTCATAGTCATCTAAGATTAAGCTGTTTCTGGCTTTGAGGTATTCACTGAATTTAATATCAGTATTAACATTGCTATATAAGGGCAAAAAGTTAACACAATGTCCAACTAGGCTATATTTGCCGGTGGTGGTTTGCCCGGAGGTCGGAACACCAACTACTAATTCTGTTTGTCCGGTGAGTTTAGATAGAAATACTTCAAATGCTACTAGCATGGTAGTGGTAAGACTACAGCCATTTTTGATGCCTAATTGCTTGAGACTTTCTACCAAGCTAGCTGGCAAAGTATAATTCTCGCAAGCTGAGTTGAAAGTTCTGATTAAAGGACGTTGGTAGTCTGCTGGTAGATCTACGACTGGCGGGAGTTTGGCGAATTTACGAAGCCAATGCTTTTCGGTTTTAGCCGCTTCTAAACTATCAATTTTGTTTTGCTCTAAAACAGCATACTCACTGAAGTATTCTGGTTGTCCTAGGTTGTGCTCAGTTCCTTTGTTTAAAGCAGAGTAAATCTCCGCAACCTCAGACATAATGATACCAAAAGACCAACCATCACAAACAATGTGGTGGACTATAAAGATTACCAAATGTTCTTGCTCATCAAGCTTAAAGATTTCAACCTTAAACAAGGGGCCATGCTGGAGATTGAATGGCTCATTGAGGAGCTGCTTGGTATACGTAAAAACTTTCTGGGTTTGGTTTTGGGTATCTAAAGCAGATAGATCAATCACTGAAAAAGGCAGGTCAATTGATTTGGCAATTAAGATTGTGGAACCATCACCACTAAAGGTCGTTCTCAATGATTCGTGACGGATTGCTAATTGCTGAAAAGCTTGCTGGAGAGCGGAGAGATTCAGTTGCCCTTTTAATTTTAGAGACTGGGATAGTAAACAAGCTAAATTAGCTTGGTCACTCATCTGGATAGCTAGCCAAATTTCTTTTTGCGATTCAGTAGCAGGGGCAATTAGTAGTATTTCACCATCAGCAAATGGATCAAAGTCGATCGATTTTAAATTAGATCTAAGATTATTGTTTACAGATAAAGTAGATTGGTTCTTTGACTCTATGTCTGCTGAGGCTTTAGAAATAGAGCTGCCTGTCATTAGCTCTGCTGGTATCTTCGATGACCTAAACTCGCTATCCGCAAAGGGATCGAAGTCTACAGCAGTTAAATTGGGTGATTTTGATTGAGGGTCGATACAGGTAGTATTCATTTTTCAAAATTATTGTAGAACTGGATTTTTGCAGTAGACAACCAGAAAATCGTTAGTTATGGTTAACGGCTTTGCCTAAAATACTGGTGCTTTTAAAAGTTTTTTTAATATCAAGTAATCATAACATTCGATAGCTTCATGTCGGAATCCTCCTACCGGATTTCAGATATTTACGCATTGGGACTTCGATGAACTGATAGGTAATAGATGATGCTGATATGACAATTAGCATAAATACCATTAAGCCGATCAAACACTGCATTAAACTCAACCTACTGCCAAAATTTGGGTCTAATCTAGCTAACCAAAATGTTTTCAGCAACTCTGACAAGCACCAATGAACCATATAAATTGAATAAGATATTGTACCAAGATATAGCAATAATCTTGAATTTAGTATTTTTACTGACGCTCGATGGCTTTGGTTAGATACAGCTAAAATCAGCAAAGAACAAGCTGGTAAAATCAACCAGTCATGTATTCCACGATAATTATCTGTCCAGCTATGCAGCACTCCTAAAATCCAGAGCATAGCAATAGCTGTGATGGCGGCGGGGATTACCCGATTTTGATAATTTATTCGTTGGTAAACTTTATAAGTAATAATCCCCAAGATTGATTCCAGGCTACATCTGGCGATCGAAGGTAGCCCAATAATCGAATCTAGATTACCACGAGTGAATTTGATTAATAGAAACAATGCCAGCAAAGTACAAACATAAAAAAACATATCACTCTGAGGCTTAAATCTCAAAACAAAGTACAAAATGAAAGGAAAAAGAGTATAAACAACAAACTCTACACTAATAGACCAAGCTGGTTCATTCCAGTAAGTGCCGCACCAAAATAATGGTGGACAGTTTAAATCAAAGGCTTGCAGTAAAAAAATATTGGCAGCTAAAGCCGTCAAGTTAAATTTACCCGTAAAAGGGTTATCGCCTCCCGTAATCATCTTGATTAACTCTAAACCCACCAACACCAATAGTGTAAATAAATGCAGTGGATATATGCGGGCAAAGCGAGCACGCATATATTTCCAGTAATCACACTTATCTACTTGCCCATAGAAATCATTGGCATACACATAAGCCATGATGAATCCGCTAAGAATAAAGAAAAAATCTACACACAGATAACCATTCTTAAAAAAATGACTGTAGGAAGATAAAAGTTTGCCGGTTTGCGGCAAAGTATAATAAGCAAAATGATGGATAACGACTATCAAAGCCGCAATTCCCCGCAAAGAAGTAAGCGCCCCAATTTGCTTATCCATAAACCTCAATTTGCAAATATTTTCCAGCGCGCTCCGGGTCGGCAATAAACCAAGCGGGGTTGCCGTCACAATCTTTGCCCATCTTGGCACCGGGCTGCGGCGGTAGATTTCGATTGATCACCAAGGCATTTCCTGAACAGGATAAAAATCCGGCTGATTGCATTTCGGCCAAGCACACCTTAAAAGCCCAAATAATTTTCTCGATATCTTCATCACTATGAGCCAAGGTTAAAAAGCAAGGGCGGAACTCCCAAATATGAATGCCTTTTTCCCGTAGCAGATAGTATAGGAGACTTCCATAGGCTTCGGTGGGCGGAAATGTGAGGTAAAAAAAGGAGCTGCAATACTCTAAGTTAATCGGCGCACCGACTAATTTAAAATGCTCTGTTAGCTCATTGACCAAATATTTAGCCTTGTTGGCCAAAGATACTTGTAGCTCTGCACCCCCTGCTTGCAGCCTAGTTAACACCGCTTCAACTGCCGCTAAAGCTAAAGGGTGACGCACAAAAGTTCCGGCAAAAAAGGTCACGCCTACTTTGGGGATAGAGTCGTCACCAAACTGCCAAAAACCACCATCTAAGGCATCCATATATTTAGAGCTGCCAGTAAGAATACCGATCGGTAGCCCACCACCCACCACCTTGCCGTAAGTAGCAATATCTGCTCTGATGCCATAAAATTCCTGCGCTCCACCTGGTGCCACCCGGAAACCATTGACCACTTCATCAAAAACCAAAGCAATTTCAGACTGGGTGGTAATTTTTCTTAATTCTTGCAAAAATTCGTGGGGCTGTAGCTGTGGATGACGACTTTGAATTGGTTCCACAACCACCGCCGCGATTTCATCAGCATATTCTCGAATAGTAGCTAGAGCGCTGTCAGCACCATATTCCAACACCAAGATATTTTCAAATACCGCAGGCATTAAGCCCGGTGCCGCTGGGAAAGATTTTAAGTTGGCACCACGCACCAAAACTTCATCAAAAGTACCATGGTAAGAATCGGCAAAAATTACTATTCGATCGCGCCCCGAAACAGTGCGGGCAATCCGAAAAGCGGCCATTACGGCCTCTGAGCCAGTGTTACAAAAAGCCACCCGCTCCATGCCGGTAAACTCTGTAATCATTTTGGCAACTTTGCCTGCTAAAGCAGTTTGGGGGCCAATTTCGATCCCTTTATCAAGCTGGGCTTTGAGGGCATCGGTAACAAAATCTGGTGACCAACCAAAGAAATTCAAGCCAAAACCGTTGGTCAAATCAATATATTCATTACCATCCTCATCCCATAATCTAGATCCCTTGGCGCGATTAGTGACGATCGGGTACACCATTTCTTTGAGCCAAGGCGTAAAACCAGATACTGTGCGAGGATCTGCTAAATAGCGGCGATGCTCTTGAGCCTGCTGTTTAGAAGTAGCTGTTCGGGATACATAGCGGGCAATAATTTGTTGCAGAATTGCCTGTTGTTCAGCAGTAAGACTGTGATCGAAAGATCTATTAATCTTGGTGCCGGGAGCGGGAGCCTTGACCGGTTGCTGTTCAGGATTTGTGGGTTGAGAGAAATTTCCTTTGCCGTTGCCATTATGATTCACATTAGATGGTGATGCTGGCTGAGGCTGTATTGGTGCGATTGGGACAGGAGCAGGCGATCCATTACTACCAAGTAATTCTAGTTGTCTGGCCATTATTTGTAGCTGTTGCTGCACCAAGGATTCTATCGCGCTACTGCTAGCATCGCGGCTAATACTGATTATTGGCAGATTGTTGGTAGTCGTTGTTAATGGGGCATTTATAGAAGATGCCGTCGGAACTGGTGGTGTTTCGGTCATGACTGGAGCTGGCAAGGCATCGGAAGGGAGTTCTTGATCGATCAACTGCACTAAAGCTATCATGGTAGAATATTCTTCTAACAACTGCCGAAAAGTAACTTGAACCTTAAATTTTTTCTTGAGTGCCAGCGCAACTTGAGTTAATGAAAGAGAATCTAAACCCAATTCTAAGAAAGTCGATCGATGATCGGCTGCATTAATCTCGATTCCAGCAGTATCCTGGATGACTTCTGCAATCACAGGCATCAAACGAATGGAGCGAGGTTCTGGGGTAGAAAATGGCGCTAATGGCATGATCGAATTACTAAGAGAAGTTGGAATTACTTGGTCGGCTGCAACTGGATGATCGGCAGTCTTTACGGGCAAGGGTTCAATCCAGAATCTTTGCTTTTCAAAAGGATAAGTGGGCAACGGCAACCGCTGTCTTTGCTCACTAGTATAGAATTTTTGCCAATCAATAGTAACTCCGGCTAACCAGAGTTGACCAATCGCTTGGATTAAACTCTGCCAGTCCTTATTCTCTTCGGAGCTATTGCCCTGAGAAGCGATCGTTATTTGTCGCGGCAAATCTTCTGACTGTAAAGACACCGTTACTTGTTGGCGAGCTAAAGTACTTAATATTTGGCGTGGCCCCACCTCTAATAAAACGAAGTTAGGATTGTGTTGCCAAAGAGCTTGCACAGCATCGGCAAAACGCACTGGTTGGCGCAGGTGGGCTGCCCAATAGTTAGGATCAATGGCTTGTTCATTGGTAATCCAGGTCGCCGTAGTCGTTGATACAAAGGGGATTTGCGGCGGAGATAAGGCAATACTTTGGACTAATTTGGTAAAGGGGGCAACGATCGGCTCCATCATCGCAGAATGGAAAGCATGAGAAGTATGAAGAAATTTACAAACCACTTCTTCTGCGGCCAAAGATTGCTCTAATTGCTTGATGGCAGCAGTTGACCCCGATACCACACAAAGACTTCTACTATTAATCGCCGCGATCGACAGTTCTGCTACTAGCCTAGTTTCTAATTCAGCCACTGGCATCCGTACCGATAGCATTGAGCCAGCGGGTAAATCCCACATCAGTTTGCCTCTAGCTGCGACTAATCCCAGAGCATCGGTCAACGAAAATACCCCTGCAATACAGGCTGCGACAAATTCACCAATGCTATGGCCAACCATTGCTTGAGGCTGAATCCCCCAACTCTGCCACAGTTGGGCGAGAGCATATTCGATCGTAAATAAAGCTGGCTGAGTATAGCGAGTTTGTTCTAATAGCTGATTGGTAGTCTTCTGCTTGATAGTTTCAGGATAAATTAGTTCTCGAATATCCTGATCTAACAACGGCTGCAAAATCTCTGCGCAATTATCTACCGCTTGTTGGAATACTGCCTCTTGCCGGTATAAATTAATTCCCATATTTACATACTGAGAACCCTGGCCAGGAAACATAAACACCACATCTGGACTAAGCTGATCTTGATAACGAGTGTTCGTCAAATGGGGCGGCAAAGTCGCCAGATTTTCTAAGGCTTCAGCAGAGTTTTGGCAAACCACGAACCGCCGATGAGTGAATCTTTTGCGGCCTTGCTGGAGGGTATAAGCAACATCTGCTAAATCTAGATCTGGATTGCGCCGTAGATGGTCTTGCAGATCGGTAGTGAGTTGCTCGATCGCGGTTGTAGTTTTACCTGAGAGCAATAGTAATTGATAGGGTCGAGAAGGACTGGATACTATTGTTTGTAGTGACTCTTCTAAAATTACATGGGCATTGGTGCCACCGCCGCCAAAAGAACTAACCCCAGCACGGCGTGGCGTATCAGATGCTGGCCAATCGCGGAG
>JAYUSV010000114.1:0-24699 GCA_043755495.1 Synechococcales cyanobacterium | reverse complement strand
TCTTTAAACAGCTAGGGACTAAAAAATAACATCCCACCACCAGAGAAACAATATTTAAGTTTGAAAACGTAAGGCGGGGCACGCCTAAACGCTAGATCATTCTGGTACGCTTGGGGAGATCGATTCTCTGGGATTGACTAAATTAGGCTTGTCGATTAGTGCTTTCGCACGGTTGAAGGGTTTAAGCATTGCCGCAAGGATAGTTAATTTTAAATTCGTTCGCAGATCCAAGAATCCTCTCGGCTTTAGCCAGAGGAGTGTCAAGAATCCAATCTTCTCTGAGTATGGTATATCCCTATATGAGGTTATTATTTTTTTGAGGAAGTTCAATGAAAACTTGCTATTTTGCTGTGGTCACCATGGCTGCTGTTTTGTCGATGGGTGCAGTTACTAGCTGTTCAAACCCTCCTTCTACACCCAGTAGCACCGAGACTGTTGCCAACCCTTTTTCCGCACCCAGCAGCCCTGCGGCTGAAGCTAAACCCAGTTTGGCCGCTCGCCAAGCAGGTAGTTTAGCTACAGAATTACAGGGTAAGCCAGTAGTGGTAGATATTTATGCAAGTTGGTGCCCAGCTTGTAAAAATGTGGCTCCTACACTAGAAAAACTAAACAAAGAATATGCAGGCAAGGCTAATTTTGTAGTATTAGATGTGACTGACAAGGCCGCCATCACCAAATCTACAGCTAAAGCTAAAGAACTCGGGCTGGATAAGTTTTTGGCTAAAAACCAGAGTCAGACAGGATTAATTGCTGTTATGGATCCAGCTACTGGTAAGATCTTAACCGAAGAGCGTGATGAGCCAGATATAGCTACTTATAAAAAGCCGTTAGATGCTTTTATCTCCAAAGCTAAATAGCCGGAATTCAGCATCTGATTAAGTCTGCTATCCACATCTCAAAATTGTAACTTTGTCGAGAGTTGTATGTCCCAAATACCTGACGAGCTAATCACTTCAAAGCCTACAAAGAAAAAATGGCCGGTCTCAAAAAAATGGTTGATCTATTTTGGGTTGGGCTTACTGGCGCTCTTGGTAGTGTTGCAACTTGGGCCGGTTATTAGCCACCCGATCGAGCAACTTGTTTCCGGGGTAGAAAGTAGCTATCAAAAGTGGTTTAAGCTCCAAGATACCAGCAACCCAATCATCCTACTAGTTCTAGCCTTTTTGGGTGGTTTGCTAGCCAGTATTTCACCTTGCATCTTGGGCATGTTACCGGTTAACCTCAGCTACATTGGCACCCTCAAGATCAAATCCCGTTTAGATGCCTTTGTGCAAGCAGGCTTATTTGTATTGGGCGCAGTGACAGTTTTGAGTTTAGTGGGCTTTTTCGCCTCATTTATTGGAGCCTTCACAATCCTGTACAAAGGCCATCTGAATCTTGCGGTAGGCTTGATCATGTTTCTAATGGGTCTGTGGTTGATGGGAATCATTAATATTCCGTTGCCTACAACTAACATTCCGTTACCAAAAGCGGCTGGTTCTTACGGGGTTGGGTTCACTTTTGCTTTGGTGAGTTCGCCTTGTGCTAGCCCGGTATTATTTGCCGTGTTGACGGCGGCAGCGGCTAGTGGGTCTCAGGCTTTAGGAATGCTGACGATGGTTAGCTATGCTTTGGGTTACACAATGCTAATTTTCTTAGCTAGCTTATTTACGGGGTTAGCTAAACAAAGTCGCAAGTTGCTACAACATTCAGAAACAGTGATCAAACTTGGTAGTGTCGCGCTAATTATTACTGGTATTTACTATTTGTTCTCTGGCGCTAAATGGTTCTTGGGATCTTGAATTCTTCAGGACTCACCGCCATCCAACGAGATTTCTGCCAGCAATTGGTGCGCATGATACACTAACATTACACAGTCAGGACTTTACCACAAGGGAGAATTTCATCATGGAGAAATTTGATGTAGTAATTATTGGTAGCGGATTTGGTGGAGCCGTAACGGCTTGTCGCCTAGCTATGGCGGGTGAAAAAGTACTGGTGCTAGAGCGGGGTAGACGATGGGGTTTAACCACCTACCCACGTACCGCAAAAGACCCATGGATTTATGAGCACACCGAACCACAAAAGCATAATGGCTGGTTGGATTTACGCATCTACAAAGGTATGACTATCATCCAAGGAGCTGGAGTTGGCGGTGGCTCCCTCTGTTATTCGAGTGTGATTTTAAAAGCCAAGCCTGAATTATTTAAACAAGGTTGGCCACAAGAAATTAGTTATAATGAGCTGCTGCCCTATTACGATAAAGTTGACGAGATGTTGGGAGTGCAACCAATTCCAGATGCGCAGCATACCCGGCGTTATAAAATCTTGCAGGAAGCTGCACAAAAGGCTGGTTATGGGGATCGCTTTTTTAGTTTGCCACTGGCGCTCTCCTTTGATCCAGAGTGGAATTACAATTTGTCTGATCCGATCTCACCTAAACATTCCAAGAAGTTCATCAATCCTCAAGGCCAAGAGCAAGGTACTTGTGTGCATTTAGGAAATTGTGATGTGGGTTGTGATGTTAAAGCTAAAAATACTTTGGACTTCAATTACATACCTTTAGCCGAAAAACACGGTGCAGAAGTTAGATCTTTGCATATAGTGCGTTATCTGCAACCAGATGGCACCGGTTATAAGGTAGTTTTTGATCGCATTGAAAATGATCAACTAATTCCTGGTGAGGTATTTGGAGCCAAGGTTATTTTGGCTGCAGGCTCGCTTGGTTCGACCGAAATACTGTTACGTTGTCGTGAACAGTTTAAAACTTTGCCTTTAGTAAGTCAGGTTCTGGGTAAAGACTGGAGCGCTAACGGCAACGTGCTTACCCCAGATTTTTATGATAAAAACTTTGAGGTTACGCAGTCGATCGGTCCAACTATTTCAGCGGGGTTAGATTTTTCTGATCGCAGTCATGAGGGTCAAAGTTTCATCATTGAAGATGATGGCTTTCCCAACATGTTGCTAAATGCTTTAAGGGCGAGACTACGTTCAGGCAGAATTAATCTTTTGGCACTTTTTTTAGGCAATCATTTACAACGTGGTTTACAAGAAAAAAATCCTTTGCGTAATGTGATGATTTGGTTAGGTGCCGGGGTGGATGCTGCCGATGGCCAATTGGTACTAGGTGGTCAGTGGTTCAAACCTTGGCGTAAAGATATCCAATTAAAATGGGATATCAGTAAATCGAAAGCAGTGATTGATGCCATATTGCATGTCCAGCAGCAAATTTCTCAAGCCAATGGTGGAAAACTCTACATTCCCATGTATTGGTCGGTGTTAAGGAGCATGGTGACCGTACATCCCTTGGGTGGATGTAAAATGGGAAACAACGCCAAAGATGGCGTTGTGAATCATTTAGGCGAAGTCTTCAACTACCCAAACCTCTATGTTGCTGACGGGGCAATTATTCCAGTGGCGATCGGTAGAAATCCTTCCATGACTATTGCTGCTTTAGCCGAGCGGGTTGCCAGTGGAATTATTGAAAAAGATTTCAGCAATCCGGCAAATTATCCAGAATAAAGCATCGCGATTAACTATCATGTACCCCAGATGAGAAAAAATCTTCATCTGGGGTGACTTTGTATGGGCTTAGAAAATACGCCGAATGATATCTAGCTGCTCATCTAGCCAGCCAATAATTTCTAAATTATTTATGAGAGATCGTGGGGGATCAGAAACTAATGTATCGAGCTTGATCAACCGTTGAAAATCTACCCTCACTGGGCCAACTCGCTCTTTGGAGTTGTTGCCATAATAAAATTTCACACCAGCTTGTTGCATGACATTAATAATTTCTTGAGCAACGATACCATAAGCAATGGTGGTGGGGTGAATACCATCTAAAGAGAAAAGGCCACCAGTAATTCTTTGTGCTTTTTGACTAACGGGGTCAACAGCCGATCGAAAGAACTGAGAATCAGGCGGTGGAGTTAAGGCTTGCAGGGCAGCCGGTAAATCATAAGGCATCCACCAATCTGGGCGAGCCTGTGGGTCTTTAATATAACGGCGGGCGGCTACTCGATCGAGCAGTGCACATAAGTCAAAAACATACCAATCTTTACCAGCCGATCGACTTTCGCGGAGTCGTTTAGTCACATGGTCATTGTAGCTATCTACTACACTATCTAAAGCTCTTGCCTGGTTTTCGGTCAGACAGTCATCTTCATCGGGGTTAAACTTATTATCATCAATCCAAGGACGAGTATAGTAAGGAAAATAACGAGAGCCAGGGCGAGATTTGTTGCCACCCACCCCACGGGCAATCGGCGAAACGGTGACATGAGGGACAGTACACCAAATTACGTGCCGGGCTTTAATTTGCTGCACCCGAGCCACTAATTCATCGAATTCAGTAGCAAAGTGGCTTGGTAGCCAAGCATTGTAAGATTTTTTAGCCTCTAAGTCTTGAAATTGATCGCCACTCCAAATAACTTTTAGGCTGGCCACAGAGCCAAGTACATTATTTGCTCCAATCATCACGATCAAAGTTTCAATACCGTCTCCGCCAGTTTCAGTAGTGCCGTCTTTGCCCAGAGCCTCAGCGGCATCAAGTGATGACCAATTGCCATCGGGGTCTTTCTCTGTAGTTAAAACCCGCAGAGCAACCCGCTCATTAGCATTTTCAACAATTTGTCTGAGTAAATGATCTTGGGGTGCTTTGATGCGTTCTCGACACTTAGCGCCGGTGAGCGAAATCATGTCCCGAATATCCCAGCCATAAATCGCTAGATTATGATTGATTTCTTTTTGGCGCAGGGGCTTTTGGTCATATAAGTTTGATCCAGCACCCCGCTCCCAGTAATCTTCGTTTTCATCCATGAGCGCTCGCACGGCAAAAACAGCCGAAGCAGTTTCCCACCAGTCAATTTTATCGCCAAAGCGATTTTCCAAGTGACGCAAGTAGTATTCGATGTTGGACTGCATTCCACCATAGGCGTTAAAAGAGGCCGGACGACGAAACTGACGATCCCAACCCATTTCCCAGGCAATTGTCATGGGGTAGGAAAGATCGGTGTTGAAAATCGCCCCACTTTGGTAGCCTTGAGTGAGAGAATCACCAATAGTTACCAATCGATGTAATGGAGTAACAAAATTGTTTTTTGTCGATACCGGAATGCCTAGGGTGGGATCAAAATCTGGCACTCTAGGATTGGCACTAATCACGTCTTTGACCTCCTGGGGGAAATCATCATCTATCATGCGATCGACACGGCTGTTGATGGGCATTGTAGCATCCTCTCAAAATTTGGTTATGGTCAGCTTTTTAAAAAATTCATGCAAGGTCTGGTAATACCGGGCGAGCAAGTTCTTCTCGATCGGGTACTGGTATATCCCGGGGAATCCAGAAATGAATGCGTTTATCACACCCCTCGCAAATGCAATATTCATTAAACGAGAGAGTCCCAATTTGCTGCCATTCAGGCTCATTGAAGTTGCGCACGTTAATTTCGTAAACCAAGGTGTGATTAGGGTAATTTTCTAATCGCAGTTCATCCCGAAAGTCTACGGCATCAATTTTGGGCATATCGGCAGTAATGCGGAGCATCATCAAATCTGGAGTGACGACGGTTTCACCCGGTTTCAGACCAAGGGTAGAAATAGGGAAAAGCTGGCGATAGCCAGGTCGCTTGTCGAGTAATCGGAACATAATCCTGTTGACTAAAATTGCTCCTGGATCAGGGCCGACATCAGGAAAATTGGTCATGTCAGTATCAGTAATATGCTTGGTGACAATCCCCGTGAGATAATCGATTGCTACAAAGTTAGCTGGCTTGAACTTTTCTTGCGGATTTAAAGTAGGGTAAATTTTGCCGGCAATGCCCAAGGCTCTTTTTTGGCCACTATTGAGCCTGCTCGCTGCTACCGATAGGCGGGCAAACACTAAACCTTCAGAACCCTTGCTGAAGTAGCCACTATAAGGAGTATCGGCATTAATTTTCCAGATGCCGGTAGCGCAAAAGCCATTGGCGTGGATTAGTTTGTCATAGTAAGGTCGAATATCTCGTCGATCGAATAAATTACGCGCTCCATCATTAAAAAGCTGAATTAGTTTAGTGACAGTTACCCCCGGATGAAAAGGCAGTTGAGCATAAGGGTTTTCAAAGCCTACATCATGGATCTCCTGGAAAGTGGAGCCGTCGTACTCAAATATGTCTCGATCGGTAGATTTACCGGGAGTGGTCTGAGTGGCATTAGCTACCGGTAGAGCTGACTGGTTAGGCTTGTCATTCATCATCAGCAGTAGCAATGGAATTTGAATTAGGCATAGTACCGAATCAACAATGCCAAACAGCGGATAGACATTAGGATAGAGAAAGAAAAAGAATATCACTCCCGGTGGGCGAGATAGTGCTGATAGCCAAGCCGAGATGGGGTAACGACGAGGGGCATTAGCCCCCGGAATGTACGATAGCGAAAGCAGCACTACCAATAGACCAGCAAAAGATGTCCAAACCGGATCCAAGGTGAGGCGTTGCCCCACCAGGCCGAGTAACCAGTTAGGGGCAAAAATTGCCGGAATGCCCAGCGCCCAGTCTTGGATAATGCCAAGCCAGACAGCGTATTTAAACCAAGTTGTGTAGTTTTTCATATTGAATTTAGATTGTAGCTATAGAGTTTTTAGGTATTCTATCAGTGCTTTTTTCTGGTCGTTGGAGAGTTCCGTACCATAAACATGTCCTTGGTTGCTGTTGCCAATAGTGGCAACCTGATATTCAGAGCCATGTTGGGCAGCTTCCGTGCCAGTAGCAAGAAATCCTACCTGCTTTGGATCGTAAACATCGTAGCCTCGATAAAAAGTCCCTGGCCGATCGGCTGGTTTATTGAGCAGATCGGTAAGAGTGGGCACCGAACCATTATGCAAATAGGGAGCGCGCAGCCATAGCCCTTCTAAGCTAGGCGATATGTAAGCATTGGTTCGACGAAAGTTCACAAAATCGTCTGGGTCTCCAAAATTGTTATAGGCATCGGCTGACTGCTGCGTCCACATTTTGAGGCGATTGTCATCGGTACCTACCTCGGCTACTGGTTGGCCAGTTCGTTCACCACCAAAGGCATGGCAGCTAGCACAGTTGGCCTGAAAAATTGGTTTGCCTTGCGTTACTAGAGACTGGTCGATCGCAAAAGGGTAAACCGGCGGCTGCACTTGACGGATGTATTCTTCCACCCGCTGTAGATTCGCTAAAGGCAGCGATTTCTTAGTAGCTCCGTCACCCAATGCTCCAGATATCACGGTTTCAGTTAAGGAAGTTTCTAGTCCATCCCAATGGAAACCAAAACCCTGATGCTGTTCTTCGTTCCAGATTGGCATCATATCTGAGTTACCCACGGTGTCGTCCACTGGCAGCTTCAACATGACAAATTTTACCGGGTTAAAGGGATCAATGCGCCCAGCTCCCCAAGCTGGTCGAGTATTAGTCCAGCTATAATTTGCGGCTTGTTCTAGCAAAGCTTTCCGAGTGGCTGGAATGATTAAGTAACGATAAAGTAGGCTTTCTACCCAAGAAAATTCATGGTTGTACTTAATTTCATCTAGCAGATAATCGGCAGTGAATCGCTCATCGGCAGCGGCTGCCCACAAAAAACGCAAATAGCCCAAAGAATCAAATTTACTGCTGGGTGCTGCTGGTACTATAACTGGCGGATCACTAGCAACCTTCCGATAAGTGCCGTGATGGCAAACAGCACAGTTCACCCCCACTCTAGGAAATCCAATAGTGTGTTTCGATATGCCTACCGGAGTTTCTTGGCCAGGTTCCCAGACCAAACCTAATGAAGTATATCCTCCAGCTCCTGGTAGCTTATCGCTAAATATGCGCGGGAGCACCAACCAGATCCAGTAAGGAATTCCTTGATTGGCTTCGGTGCCGATCGAACCATATTTGAAGTTGTCTGCCAGAGACTCATATTGGGTGAAGTCTTCCCGGAGGAGGTTGTAGTAGCCTTGATAGCCGATCGAACCCAATAGCAATACAATAGCTAGCACTATTGCGATAACTTTTTTACTCAGGGTGCTTATAATTGCTTCCATCTCTAACCTCACATTGTTTTCAGGTATTCAACAATTGCATCCTTTGCAGCCGTGGGCAGTTCAGTGCCGTAGCTATGGCCACTATTACTATTTCCTGGTAGCTTAGTGTCGTACAAGAAATAGGAGTGCTTTTGATCATTCACATCACTGACAAAGCCTAGCTTTTGAGCATCGACTAAATCGTTACCCCGATAAAAAGTCTGTGGTCTTTCTGTGGGTGGATCGAGTAAATCTCGGACTGTTGGCACCGATCCATTGTGGAGATAAGGAGCACGAAGCCATAAGCCATCTAGGGGTTGATTAGCATAACCGTTAGTTTTGCGGAAATGGGTAAAGCGATAGGGCGTACCTGCAAACAGAGTATTTTGGTTGGAGTTGGTATTGTAGGTGTAAGAGTTTAGACGAGCAGGATCGGTTTGAATTTCATCTATTGGCACTACTGTACCAATTCTTTCTCGGCCAAAAGCATGACAGGCCGCGCAGTTTTGCTCAAATAAAGGTTTGCCAGTATTAGCTAGCTCTTGATTAATTGGCAGTGGATAACGTGGTGCTGGTAGCTCCCACAACCAGTCAGCTACTTTTTGCAAACGAGGTAAGTCCAGCGAGGTTGGAGTTACGCCAGTACCTAAGGAAGCACTTTTATTCCGTTCATCTACTGAGCTGTTGTTGCCATCCCAATGAAGCTGTAAACCAGCTCGGGGCTTCTGGTTCCAGACCGCCGGGAAATCTGAAGTGCCAATTAGCTCACCAGCATCAAGTTTGTCCATGGGGAAATTAAACTGGATGGCCTTGTAAGGGTTAAACGTATCGACCCGCCCTGGACCCCAATCTGGTTGCTGATTTAGAAAAGACAGCTTGGCACCTTGCAACAGCAGGGCATCCCGAGTTTGGGGAATGGCAATAAATTGATAGATCAGTTTTTCTAAGGGGTTTAAGCCACCGCTAATTCGTTCAATTTCTGGCAACATTCGCTTGGCTGTAAAGCGAGGATCGAGAGCGGCCTTGGAAATAAATTTGATATAGCCTTCCAAATTAACGACATTGGATGGCATGGCACTCACTACATGGGGTGAGTCTTTGGCGCTAGTCCGAAAGGTACCAGCATGACAACTTGCACAGTTTAGACCCACACGATCGACGATTACTTTACGCTTCGAAAAACCCACAGCTAGATCTTTGCCCGGTTCTTGAATGAAGCCCAAAGATTCATAGCCTTTGCCTGGTAACTGATCAGCAAACAAATCAGGCATTACCCGCCAGATCCAGTAAGGGATGCCATTGACAATTTCACTGCCCAAGGAGCCATATTTAAACTGATCTTCGATATCTGGGTAGTCTACAGGTACATTGCTGGTAAAAAAAGAAACTAGCCAGAAGGCCAATACCAATATGCCACCAACTACCCAAAGCCAGATACGTTGCCACCAAGGGCGCACCGAATTTGATGTATTCATTAGTTTAAAGCTGTGTAGAAATTACTGAAAAGGAGCCGGATGGTAAACGGTCATCAACTCTTTGAGGAGAGCTTCTCGATCATTATTAAAACGCCGCTCGTCATAGCAGCCCAAGGGGTTTTCGAGGGTGTTTAATAAGCATTTGTTACAGTAGGTGCAAGGGCGTTCTGGCAAATCTCGACCAGCCTGCCACTGCTGAGGCAGATCATTATTAGCGACCAACATTCTGGCCATACTAATACCATCACAAAGCTGCTGTTCGATCGCCTTGCGCACCAGTGAAGCCTGCTGAAAACCACCAGTGCAAATGACCGGAATACTTAATTTCTTTTTGATTTCACCGGAGTCATGTAAATTTCTGGCTTGATATTTGTCCAAGAGCTGTGCCATTTCGCTAGTATCTACAAACTTGCGAAACTCGGCGCTCAGAGATTCATCTTTAATTTCTGCGGCCAGGCCGGAGGGTTTGGGTGGACGATCTTGCAGACGATTCCAGAAAAATAAAAAGAGGGGATTTAACGCCTTGATTTTAAATAGTAAATAATTACGTAGAGTCTGGTTTCCACTGGAGAGCATTACGTCATACCAGCGCACAGCATCTTCGATTGGGAATATTCCGGGCGGATTTAACGGATGGGGAAAAATGCTGCCAGTAGAAACATGAATAGCATCTACGCCATCGGCCTCTAGCCATTGACAAACTTGAATCGATTCAGCCAAAGTGTTGCCGGGTTTTTCGTAGGGGATCACTGCATTGTTGTAGTCTACAGCACTGATTTTAGCTTGCAAATGAAAATCTTGCCCCACTTCTTTCCGAATGGCTGCCACAATCTCACGAATAAAGCGTGCTCGGTTTTCTAAAGAGCCGCCATATTCATCGGTACGGTCATTAATGCCCGAACTCAAAAATTGATTGATTAAATAGCCATTGGCGCTATGTAGCTCCACTCCATCTAGACCGGCCTCTCTAGCTCGTCTGGCTCCAGCAGCAAACGCCTGTACAGCTTCATCAATTTCGGCTTTGGTCATGGCTCGACAGAGCAAACCATGAAAAGACTCAGTTTTACTGGTAGAACTAAGCCCTACTTTACCAAAATTTTCTACGCCGCCAATATCTTGCTGTCGCCCAGAGTGACTGAGCTGCATCAAAAACTTACAGTCATATTCATGGACTTTTTCACCAACTTTGCGCCAAAAAGGAATTCGATCATCTCGATCAATCGTGGCATAGTTGGGTACAATACGGCCCCGAATCAGCACTGGTACAAAAGATGAAATAATTGCTCCGGCTCCACCTCGGGCAAATTTTTCTTCCCAATTAATTCGAGCCTGATTGCCAGAACCGTCATAATTGTCGAATCGACCAGAAATATTAGAGCGGAAAATACGATTGTTAACAGTAAGACTGCGAAACTTTAGCGGGCTAAAAATTACATCCTCAGACATAAGTCTCTCTACTGCCAGTGGCGATATGGTGGATCAATTCGGTGTTGTATTGTTCTATACAGTTAGAGCATTTTAAATAAGTGGATTTTTCTAGTGCACTCACAAGGAGCACCTTGTAGCCTATTGTAGTTTAAGATTTTCGATCTTGCTTTTTTTGCTTGGTATTTCTTTACATTTTGCCCAGCTTAATTATTAAGAATTGTTTAATACAACCCGAATCTGCTTTGTCAAATTATGATTTAGATGGAGTTAGCAGATGGTGCCGATGGTTGATAAAGATCATGGTATGAGAAGTCTCTTCATTGGAGCTAGCTACAAATATCGATCTACTCAGTTCTGTCACCAGTCTCCTTTAGCGAACGTTTGTTCATCAACTTAATACCTTCTGAAGTAGAAATCTTTGTCTTAACTAAGGATTTCCGCCAATCTAATTACTTTTCACAATATTTTACCAACTCTAAATTATAGAGAGGAGATTGAAATATGGGCAGACCTTGGCACCGCTTACCACTTCCGTTAGCACTTTTGGCCTTGAGCCGCATCCGCAATCAACTGCGCAAAAATAATTTACATGATACTTCCCAACTTGCTACCCCCGAACAAACTGCCCCTCCAACTGATGGTCGTCATTTAAAGGCCCGCACTGATGACGGCAGCTACAATGATGTCAAAAAGCCGACTATGGGAATGGTTGGCACTCGTTTTGCTCGCAACACGCCCTTGGCAGAAGTTCCTGACCAAACGGCAACACTGCTTACTCCTAGCCCCCGCGAGGTAAGTCGGCGGCTCATGACCCGCGATAAGTTTATTCCAGCTACGAGTTTAAACGTATTGGCTGCTGCTTGGATTCAGTTTCAAAACCATGACTGGTTTTCTCATGGTGATAATCAACCCGATCGACATATCGAAGTACCCTTGGCCGAAGATGATAATTGGCCAGCAGAGCATCGTCCTGTAGCGGTCAAAAAGACTTTGGATGATGATACTCGCACCGATACAACCCCACCTAAAACCTGGATTAACCATGTCACTCAGTGGTGGGATGCCTCTCAGATCTATGGCAGTACTGCCGCGAAGGTTGCTCATTTACGCAGTCACCAAGGCGGCAAAATAACTATCGGAGAAGATGGATTGTTGCCACTAGATGCGATAACTGGAGTTGATGACACGGGCTTTAATGACAACTGGTGGATTGGCTTAAGTTTATTGCATACGGTTTTCGTCAAAGAGCATAACCACATCTGTGATGAGCTACATCTCCGTAACCCAGAGTGGGGAGATCAAGAGCTTTTTGACCATGCTCGCTTAATTGTGGCTGCCCTCACTGCCAAAATTCATACAGTTGAATGGACTCCTGGCATTTTGGCTCACCCAGCACTACAAGTAGCGATGAATGCCAACTGGTGGGGGCTACTAGGTCAGGGGGTTAAAAACGCGATCGGGCGAGTTGGTAATGGTGAAGCTCTGAGCGGAATTGTTGGTTCCTCGACCGACCACCATGGCGCACCCTATGCTTTAACAGAAGAATTTGTTTCGGTATATCGTTTGCACCCTTTGATTCCTGATGATTTGACAATTCGCTCACTGACTGATGATCGGGTGGTACACGAAACCAATTTTTTTGAGGTATCTGGTAAGCGCACCAGAAGCTTGTTTGATCATGCCGACATTAACGACGTTTTTTATTCGCTGGGGGTAGCTCATCCTGGTGCCTTATGCCTGCACAACTACCCTCGGTTTTTACAGCAGTTGCAGCGAGATAATGGCGACTTGTTTGACTTAGCCATGATCGATATTCTGCGCGATCGGGAGCGGGGTGTACCACGTTACAATCAGTTCCGAGAAATGATTGGAACTGGGCGGGTTAATTCCTTTAACGAAATAACCAGCGATCCGGCTTTGGCCAAGGAATTGGCTGAAGTATATCAAAATGACCTAGAAAAAGTCGATTTGGTAGTGGGTTTGTTTGCCGAAGATTTACCTGCGGGCTTTGGTTTTAGTGATACGGCTTTTCGGGTATTTATTTTAATGGCCTCACGGCGATTAAAGAGTGACCGATTTTATACCGTGGACTATCGTGCCGAAATATATACGCAATTTGGCCTGGATTGGATTGACAGCAACAGTATGGTTGATATACTGAAGCGCCATTATCCGGCTTTAGCTCCGAGCTTAGAGGGTGTGAAAAATGCCTTTGCTCCTTGGAACAGAGCCAAATAGCGATAAATAAAATCACAGCTCACCTCCGGCGGGCTGTGGTCTACTTAGGTCTGCAATAGTTTGAGGAATCAAGCTACTGCTGTAACATAGGCTCACGGTGAGCATTTCCAAATTTCGGAGAAAATCATGGCTAAGACAGTCTTAATTACTGGTACATCTAGCGGAATTGGCCGATCGACAGCCATTTACTTTGCCCAGCAGGGTTGGAATGTGGCGGCTACGATGCGGAACCCCAGTAAGGCAAAAGGGTTTGAAGGGCTAAAAAATCTGCGGGTTTATGGGTTGGATGTT
The DNA here is from genome assembly GCA_043755495.1 of Synechococcales cyanobacterium. GTDB lineage: Bacteria > Cyanobacteriota > Cyanobacteriia > Cyanobacteriales > Chamaesiphonaceae > JAAFHZ01. Next base: position 11,277 of record JAYUSV010000114.1, on the reverse strand, counting down.
ACCAACAACCAAAGTATTCGATCGGCGATCGACTCGGCAATTCTAGACTTTGGTGGCATTGATGTGTTAGTAAATAATGCTGGCTTTGGTACTGATGGCGTGTTTGAAGCAATGAGTGACGAGGTGATTCAGGAGCAGTTCAATACCAATGTTTTTGGTCTGATGCGCACGACCCGTGCAATTATTCCTCATCTGCGAGATCGGGGTAGAGGCACAATTATCCAAGTTGCCAGTATGGGTGGCCGCATTACCTTCCCTTTGTACACCATATATCACAGTTCTAAATGGGCGGTAGAAGGTTTTACTGAATCGTTGCAGTATGAGTTAGCTGCTTTTGGCATTCGGGTGAAAATTGTTGAACCGGGAGCCATTAAGACTGAGTTTTATACCGATGGTCGTAAATCTATTCCTGGTGAAGATTTGCCCATGTATCGATCGATCGTCGAAAAGGCTGAGCAAATCTCTCAGAGCAGTGGCAAAAGTGGTGAGCCTCCAGAAGTAGTGGCTAAAACGATTTTCCAAGCAGCAGTCGATCGCAGCTCAAAGCTGCGTTATCCTGTGGGCAAGCCAGCTCCACTGTTACTAATCCTGCGCAAGTTATTGCCAGATAGTTGGTATTTTTCAATAATAAAAAATAGCTATAAGCTGTGAATTTCGTGGCGATCGTAGGCACTAACAATTCTTTCTACCAGAGGATGACGCACCACATCAGTAGCAGATAGATAGCAAAAAGCAATTCCATCTACTCCAGTCAAAACTTTCCTGGCCATCGATAGCCCAGAAGTTTGGTGGCTTGGTAAATCTGTCTGGGTTACATCACCTGTTACCACCATCTTCGATCGAAAACCCAACCGAGTTAGCACCATCTTCATCTGGGAAGTCGTGGTATTCTGCGCCTCATCCACAATCACAAAAGCATTACTAAGAGTTCGACCGCGCATGTAGGCCAGTGGAGCCACCTCGATCGTCCCTTTCTCCATCATGCCTGGAATTTTTTCGGCATCGATAAATTCATAGAGCGCATCATACAGAGGTCGCAAGAAAGGATCAATTTTTTGCTGTAAATCTCCCGGCAAAAAGCCTAATTTTTCACCGGCTTCCACCGCTGGCCTGGTCAACACTAACCGCTCACAGTCACCCCGCAGCAGCGCCTGCACCGCCATTACTGCCGCCAAATAGGTTTTACCCGTACCTGCTGGCCCAATGCAAAACGTTAGGTCATTGTGACGAATATCACGGATATAGCGCCCCTGTGCCAGAGTTTTAGCCCGAATTTGATCACCGCGCCGACTAATGGCTAACACCTGTTCTTGTAAACCGCGAAACTCTTCCTGGTGGCCATGCTCGATCGATTCACTAGCAGCTCTAATATCTACTCTGCCCACCCTTCTGCCAGTTTGCCAAATCGATCTCAGGGCTTCAATAATGGCAATGGTGCGATCGATCGCTTCTTCGGCACCATCAATATACAAATCTTGGCCACGCAACACCAGCTTGACACCAGTAATTTGGTGAAGGGTCTTGAAATTTTCTTCCTGCATACCCACGAGGGCAACAGCACTATCAATATTTGGCAGACTGAAAACTCTGGCCTCTGTCATTAAGTCAATCTTTTTGTGAAGGGAACATTACTAATCTATCTTATATAGCAAGAGGGGCAAAGCTTATTGCTCTGCCCCTCTTATTAGTTGCTAGTTCTTTAGAACTTAGCCACCAGCTAAAAGCTTAGTGAGCAACACTTGGGCAGCCTTTTGACCAGCAGGCATACTTTCTAAAACACTTTCTAAATCGGTAACTGGGCGCTCGGTGACATTAGCTTTACTAACTAGCGAACTAACATAAGTATTGTAGTTGCCAGCAGCAGCCGTCAACACAGTGGGGTTGATGGTGCCATTGTTACCAATCAAGCCGCGCATACTGCCAGCTAATGTTTGAGCCGTATCACCACCGCCTAAAGCAGTAACCACTGCCGCTAAAGCTGGGGTATCGGAACTTGGAGCAGAAGCAGATAGATCGAGTAATGCTTGGGCAACTACTGGATCAACTGCAACTGTGCTGCCGCCAACAGACTGACTGCCGCTAATGCTAGAAGCAGTAAGAGTAGAACCGATCGAGTTAACTCTAGACTGAATTTCGGGAGCAAAACTAGCGGAGTTTTTAATACCGGGCACGGTGCCGCTGCCAACAATACCGCTGACTGGTCCGCTGTTGTTAGGAGCATTGCCACCTACATCGTAGAGGCCAGCATTAGGGGCGGCTTGGGCGACATTTGCTATAGGCAGAATGGCAGCCATAGCAGCAACAATTGACAAGATTTTTTGGTTTTTCATTGGTAGATCGAAAGTAATTTACAAGAGTTTCACGATATCCCGTTCTCAATAATTAGAACGGGATAGTTCACGGAGAAAAATCTAGAAGCGGATGCCGATACCACCGCCAATACCAAAACGACTGTTTGGGCTAGCAGCATCACCAGCAATATCTAGGAGTGATGGAGTAACTTGGAAACCTACGTTGTCACCTAGCTTGAAGGTGATTGGTAGACCGATGCTGAAGTTGCGACCATTATAGTCGGCAGCCAAAGCAAAGTTCTCGGAAGCTCGGAAACCCAGTGAGCCAAAGACATTGGTGCTTTGGGTATCAGCAATAATGCTGTTAAAGTTACGGAAACGACCATTACCAGCTCCAACAGAAGCCGTAAAGTTGCTAGTATCACCCAAAGGTAGAACACCAGTCACGACACCATAAACTGTGCTGCCAGGTTCATTAACAGAAGCATTGTAATTGGTGCTAATAGCATTCTCGTAGCCGACTGCTGCCGACACGTTGTCACCGAAAAGCTTGTGCAGCTTGAAGTTAACATTGCCTCGATCAAGGAAGCGAGTGTTGCTGCTCAAAGAACTGCTATAAGAAGCTTCTAAACCGATCAGATTGCGAGCATCACCTAAACCAATACCAACACCAACACCAATGGAATCTCTGTTGCCAATGGAGCGACCAGCAGGCGGAATTTGATCTTGATAACCAGCGCCGATGAAGAAGTCACCCCAGTTAGCACCAAAGCCACTAGGAGTAGTGATCCCGCCCACAGGAGCATTTACTGGTGCTGGAGCAGAGGCTTCTAACACAGGCGGAACTGCGGGAATCCCCACCCTGTTCAACACATCTGGCTCAGTCAATCTGGTGATCGATGGTGGTGGAGTTGGAGTGCAATTAACAATGTATTTTTGTGCGGGGCTGTCATCAGGCAGCTTTGGCAGTCTGTCGGCAGCTACTAGAGTTTGGTGTAAGAACGCAGCTACATCAGAACGAGTTGCTTCACCAGTAGGATTAAAGTTGCGACCATCTGGGTAGGAAACACTTACCGCCACACAACGTTGAGCAGCAGCTACTAAGGCATTGCGACCAAACACCGGCACTTGAGGAGTATCAGCAAACAATTCATCAATGTTAGCGACAGTGCCATTGGGCTGAAGCTTAGTACCGTTTACCAATGACACCAACGATTCAATTCGTTTGATGTTGTCGGCAGGACGGAAAGTACCACCTGGATCACCAGCTAAGAAGCCGATCGAAGAAGCTTTAGCGATCGCCTCAGCAGCCCAATAACCGGGGGGTACGTCACGAAAAGTCTTCTTGGAATTAACTTCAGGAGCATCAGGGAAAGCTCTTCTGATCAAAGCAGCAAACTCAGCGCGAGTTACAGGCTGATCTGGGCGGAAAGTACCATCTTTGTAACCAGCAATGATCCCTTTGTCAGTCAGAACTCTAATGAATGGCTCGGCCCAGTTGCCAGAGATATCACTCAGGCTAGCTACGCCATCTTGTTTGGTACCAGGAGTATCAGCATCAGCAGCTTTTTTATCTTCTTTCGGTGCAGCATCAGGTGCTACCGGCTGAACTTCCGGGGCTTTTTCTGATGGTTTGCTGTCGCCCTTCGGTGCAGTGATTTCACCAGTTTCAGGTGCTACAGGCTGAACTTCAGGAGCCTTTTCTAACGGCTTGCCGTCGCTCTTAGGCGCAGTGATTTCACCAGTTTCAGGTGTTACCGGCTGAACTTCGGGAGCTTTTTTTAACGGCTTGTTGTCGCTTTTAGGTGCAGTGATTTCACCAGTTGCCGGTGCTACAGGAGATTCTGGTGCAACATTTCCATCAACTTGGGGTGCTGCAATCTGAGCAACCAAAGACTTTGCTGGCTGCTGTTTACCGCTCTTTAATGAAGTAGTCTTTGCAACTTGAGGTGCAATGTTTGCACTGCGGTTAACCCCAAACATATCCAGAGTATCTTGGGCCACGGCTGGCTTCAGTGCATTGGGCTTGGACTGTGCTAAAGCAGTCGCACTGTTGGAAAGCAAAGCGGTACCCAGTAACAAGCCAATAAAACTTACTTTGGTTTTTAATTTGTTTTGAGTCATGGTATTCGATACACTCCCCTGTGCAATTGGTATTGATTTCTTTTCAGTCTATCCTAAAATATACAGGATAGATGAACTTTCGTTAGTACTTAAAGTTCAAGAAAAAACCTTAAGACCTGAGAGACGTTGGTGCGTCAGTCGAAGTTCCAACCTATTATAGACTGTAACGAGAGCTGTGCGATACTGTAACACTCGTAACCCACCAGTCCACCGTAATTTCAGGAGATTTTAGAACAGTGCTAACTCTGGGCGTAAATATCGATCATGTAGCAACTATTCGGCAGGCCAGACAAGCTAACGAGCCAGATCCGATCGCGGCGGCAGTGTTGGCAGAATTAGCCGGAGCCGATGGCATTACGGCTCATTTAAGAGAAGATCGCCGTCATATTCAGGATCGGGATGTGCGGTTGCTGCGAGAAACAGTGGCCACCCATCTCAATTTAGAAATGGCTGCCACCGAAGAAATGGTTTCGATTGCTCTCAACCTGAAGCCTGACTACGTAACCCTAGTCCCCGAAAAACGCACTGAAGTCACTACTGAAGGTGGTTTGGACGTGGCCGGACAGCTTGATAATTTGAAAAAAGTGGTCGATCGACTGCAATCTGCCCATATTCCGGTGAGCTTATTTATCGATGCTGACTCGGCTCAAATTAAGGCAGTACAAGCCAGTGCTGCGCAGTTTATTGAATTACATACTGGCTGCTATGCCAACGCCAAAAATCCGGTGAGTTTGGCCAAAGAGCTAGAGCATTTACACCAAGGCTGTTTAGAAGCAATTTCTTACGGCTTACGAGTCAATGCTGGTCATGGTCTGACCTATCGCAACGTCTACCCGGTGGCCATATTACCAGGAATGGAAGAGTTAAATATTGGTCATTCTATTATTAGTCGAGCCGTATTGGTAGGAATCGATCGAGCAATCCGGGAAATGAAGCTGGCTATGAGGGGTGAGTAGTTTTATTGATTGCTAATGCATCCGATGTTAATACATTTTAACTGCCCAATAATAAGCTATCCTTGACGGGAGATTTTTACTTCCTCTTCTTTACTCTTATGCAGACATATCATTACGTTCTGGCCAGCCGGAATTTCTTATTGGAAGAGGAACCCTTAGCTGAAGTCCTCAAAGAGCGCGTGCGCAACTATCACGAACAAGAAAAAGAAATCGACTTTTGGCTAATTGAGCAACCAGCTTTTCTGAATGCACCAGAATTGGCCGAGGCTAAAGCCAAGTGTCCACAGCCAGCAGTAGCAGTAGTTTCTACCAATTCTCAATTTATTGTTTGGTTGAAACTACGCTTGGAATATGTATTGGTTGGCGAATTTAATGCTCCATCAACTAGTATCCCAGAGCCGTTAGCTTCTTTGGCTACTGTCTAATATTTAGATTTTTGTTTGACCGAATGATTTCATTGGAAATCATTCGGTCTGTTTTTTGGGGTCTTATTTTCAGGATCTAAGGGATAAAGTTTTTCTGGTAGCAGGTATTCGTTTTACCCAAATTTCTACTCGGGTCATACTGTCTGGCCAAATCCAGCGCACTTCATTACAAATTTTTTGCTGTTTATTGAGTAAGCGACGTTGAACAGTTTCGTTGGGACACAAAATCTCTAACCCCTGTAACTTTTCCCCAGTATAGATTTCCCGAAACAGTGAATCACTGAGTAGCGATCGAGTGCTGGAACTAAATTGGGCATAAAACAAGCGCAGTCGATCGCCAAAGGTTTCTTCGGGATAAACATTTTCTGGTTCGTCGAGGAGATTTTCTTCCTCTGGTTCGAAGGGATATGGAGACATGAGACCTTAGGGGATGGTGTTGCGCTGCAATTTTAATTGGTGCAAACTTAAGCCCATTCTCGATTAAGGTGCGATCGATTAGATCGGTCAAAAGTCCGATTATTCTTCAGCGAGATCAGCAAAAGCATCAGTCAAAACAACTTGCTCTAACTGATAATGTTGACAATTTGAATTTATTTGTAGGTTCTTGCCGATTCTGGAGCCGATAATTTGGCAGTCAATGCCCCACCCAAAAAGCCAAACAGGTGTCCTTCCCAGGAAATACCGGGTCTTCCTGGTAATATTCCGAATAATACGGTGCCATAGACTGTAAACACAAACAGCGAAATCAAAATCGAAGATATCTTTCGATCAAAGTACCCCCGCACGAGCAAGTAGCCCAAAAAGCCAAAAACAATTCCGCTGGCTCCGATATGAGATGTCCCAGCACGACCAAATAACCAAGTGCCTGCTCCACCAATCAGCATACTTAAGCCGGTCACAGCTAAGATATCGGTGGTTTCGGCAAGCATTACCAACCAACCCAACACAATGAAGGGCATGGTGTTGGAGATTAAGTGGCCGAAGTCGCCATGGAGAAACGGTGCAAACAAAATTCCCCGCAAGCCAACCATATTGTGGGGAGCAATGCCAAAGCTGTTGAGTTGTCCATGAAATATGGTGGTGTTGACGATCATCACTGCCCACATGGTGCCAACGAGTCCGCCAAGGATTGTGGCCTGAGTTTTAAAGGTTTGAGTGATTTCTCTCATGGGTTGGAGGTTTGTTTGGAGATTGGTAACTCTATTTTAAGCCGAAATTTTTGGTGTTGATATTCATTTTGGCGTGAGTTACCAGTTAATAATCTTTAACATCGATCTATGTTGTCGATCGCGCCCAGGGTATGTTATATTCAGGCAGCTGCGGTGACGCACCCATCTGGATAGGTGGCTGAGTGGTTGAAAGCACCTTCCTGCTAAGAAGGCATACTTTGTTAAGAGGTATCGAGAGTTCGAATCTCTCCCTGTCCGTTTTAGAGAAAAGCCTTGAGTCTTCAAAAGCTCGGGGCTTTTTAGTTTTGCGATCAAAATGTCTCAGCTCAAGATATTACCCCGATCCTCGAGTAAAACTTCAAATAAATCAGCTACAGCAATGTCCTCACCTTCACGGCTAATTCGTCTTCAGGTTCAGCCAATAGCGACTCATAAGAATCTGGCTTGTTGATCGCAAATTGGTCAGCGGTGTACTTCCACTGATCGCGAGCAATCATTAAATTTTTACCCGATCTTTTTGGCGTGATCGCCACTGTTATAGATTTACCACTGATCGAATATATCTGCTTCCGCACCAATAATTCTTGGCCACTAGCTAACATTGCAGCAGCTTCGGCGACGCTATTAGTCCCGACCAGTCGGGCTACGGTAGAAGGTGGTTGGTGAATTTGGACGCGATCTAATTCAGCCGCACTATAGGTTTGGTATTGCCAAGAATACTTAACACAAACTGCTAAAATGCCAGCTTCTTGGGCTTTTCTGTCGATCGAAGCCACTCCGACCACATCACCAAGCTGAAGATCTTGAAGAGCCAGGGTTTGAAGTATGGCAGATTCGATCGACTCGCCACTTACACCTTTTTGACAACCAATGCCGATCCACAACATGGTTACTTAATTACAATCTCTCGATCGGCCTGAACTAACACCTTATTATTCCTCACTAACTGATATTTCCCCTGCCACTTACCAGATGTAAAATTACGCTTGCCACCAAAGCTAAAGTAGCTACGTGCCGGGCTATTAATCACTTTTTTCTGATCTATCACCATCTCCCCTTGGGGATTAACTAACTGCAACTTTTCTAAGTCGCCCACTAATACCCCATAACTATGAACCCAAAAAAGTAGTGCTGGAGCACCAACCGAAATACTTTGATTTTCGTACTTACCTTGCCATAACTCCAACTGTGTCGGGGGAGTAGGGGCAAACCCAGCACTGACCAAACCAGTAGGCACATAGTTAATGGGCTTAGACCAAAGAGAATTACGAGGAATGGAACAGCTTTTGCGATCATCTACCCCCACAAACGGATCTACCACTTTATCTTGATAGCGCACAGTCACATGCACATGGGGAAACGAAGCCAACCCCGAAGAACCCACCAGACCCAAAACCATCCCTTTTTTAACCATGGTGCCCGGTTTGGCCACCACACTACCTTTGCGTAAATGGCAATACTGGGCAGTCCAGCCGTTTCCATGATCTATCACTAACCCATTGCCACACTCAGTACCCTGTACCGCAGCCTTCTCGGCTTGATTAGCAATCAGAACATCTTCTACTCCATCGCGTCCGCGTAGTACCTTACCATCAGCTAGGGCAATAACAGATACCCCGGCATTCATTCGTTGTAAATTGGCAATGCCAAAATCAGTGCCATTGTGGCCATCATAGGTTTGGCGACCACAGCCAAAATCTACAGCTTCTTTATTGGGGTCTCGATCGACATAGTGCATCACATAACAATCTTTGCCCAGTTTACAGTCGATCGGTAGACCAAAGGCTGGAGATGTCACAGAGGCTCTCGGGGCTTGCTCCGACGTAGATTGAGTAACTGTAGAATTAGCTGTTTTGGCATCGCCTGAAGAAAAACAGGCATTCAGACCCAACACCAGCAACATTAGGCTCAGAGCCGTCAAAGCAAAAGTCCACAATTTTTTGATCGTCATAGTTCACCGCATATTGAAGAAAAAAGCGCGTCGATCGACGCGCTGGATATACTTTAAACCATGTTTACTATTCAGCAGTAGCCAGCTCGGTGCTGCCTTTGCTGCGCTTGCGAGTGAGCATATTGAAAAGCTGCACGCCGATCGCCTTGATCAAATTGCCTTCTAGCTCCTTAAACATAATCATGTTCTTACCAAAAGCATCGTTAGCTTCATCTACAATTAGATCAGCTTTAGCTTCTGCCATTGGCAGATTGTCCATAGCCAGACGATAGTTAGCTTTAAAGACTTTTTCATCAGAAATTCGATCGAACTCATAAAAGGCCGTACCTTGGCCATCGATTAAGTTCATCGCATTTTGGGCAATCTTCTTCAAGATTTGTCCGCCAGATAAATCACCCATATAGCGGGTGTAAAGGTGAGCAATTAATAGCTCAGGGTCGTGATCAGCAATTTGATGAATGCGAGCGACATACTCTTTGGTCGCTGCCGAAGGTGCAACTTGGTCTTTCCAACTAGAGCCAAAATAGTATGCTAAATCTTGCTCTAAGCTATGCTTGCGATCAAGTTCTGGAAAAAATAGTTTAGATAGTGCTGGATGATTTTGGTGTTTGACCATTTCTTCTTCCATCGCCGCATACACAAAGTACAAATTAGCGACCAGTTTGCGGTAAGAATTCTTTTCTACAGTGCCTTTGAGGAAGCAGGCAATGAAACCTGTGCCTTCGGCCATGCTATGGGATTTCTTGGTACCTTCTCTCAGCTTGGTTGATAAATTAGAAGTCATGATAAAAATATTTAGAATATTAATGCTGCAAGGATGATCCCAGCATGATCTCAGCTTATGATGAATTGTTGAAAGCTTTTATTAAGTTTCTTTAAAATCAATCTATTATTCTGATCTCATGGCTTTAGACATCATCACCATCCCCGCTTTGGATCCAGAGCAGCCCTTAGGAAACATTGTGTTACTCCATGGCTGGGGAGCAAATCAGCAAGATCTAGAACCATTAATTCCTTACTTTCGTCTGCCGACTCACCAGTTTCTACTACCCAACGGGCTTTTTGATCATCAGCTCACGCCCACTGGCAAAATGTGGTATTCCTTCACTGGTGCCGGTGAACTGACTTCAACTAGCCGAGAAGAATTAGTTACTAGTCGCACAGCCTTACTGGATTGGATCAAAGATTTGCCAAACAAAACCGGTATTCCCCTCAGCAAAACTTGGTTGGCGGGCTTTTCTCAAGGGGGGGCCATGGCTCTGGAAGTAGGTTTAGGGCTTCCTTTGGCTGGTCTAATTGTGATGAGCGGCTATCTCCACCCCGAAATTATTCAGCCTGCCGTTTGTCCACCGATCGCCATTTTGCATGGCCGTCAAGACGAGGTCGTACACATTGAACAGGCTTGGCGAACTCGCAGTGCGTTAGTAACATGGGGGGCACGGGTAGAATATCAGGAGATAGACATGGGGCACACGATCGTTTTGGAAGAATTACAGGCAATTCGCCAATTTATTCTTACTAGCGGGGAACTAACTTTGCTCTGAGTAAATCAAAACATCAGATAAGTGTGTAAAATCTGTAAGGCATCATTCGGCAATCTACCGGCACGCGATGTGGTCACGTTCGACTAATATTCTTCAAGTGCGGGCAACAACTGTCCTTCATTACTAAATTTAATGGTTCACTCACTGCCCAAATCCTGGGTCTTGTTCTGTGGTTTGGCGGCAATTTTTTCCCCTTTAGCAGCACCAGCCAGCGCACTACAATCCAGCATCGCCGACCATGCTAGTCCAGAAGCTAATACCAAATTAGTAGGCAAAAAGTCAGAAAAAATCTTAGTCACCATTGATCCTGGCCATGGCGGTAAGGATCCTGGAGCGATCGGCCTGGATGGACTACGGGAAGTAGATGTGATTTTGCCGATCTCTTTGCGGGTATCTAAGCTTTTAGAAGAAAAAGGCGTAGCGACTCAATTAACCCGGGACAGCGACTATTTTGTGGGCTTGGATGAGCGGGTGGTAATGTCGCGTAAGGCCGGAGCCAGTATTTTTGTCAGCATCCACGCTAACTCGATCGACAACCGGCCAGATGTGAATGGTTTAGAGACTTATCACTATCATCGAGGCTTAGAACTAGCCAATATTGTACATAGCAATATCATCGGAGCTTTGGGCCAAGATCGTGAGGATCCGTTGCTCGATCGAGGAGTTCGCAGTGCGCGCTTTTTAGTACTGCGTAAATCAGATATCCCAGCTATTTTGGTGGAAGTGGGTTATTTGACTAGTCCTACCGAATCACTCAAGTTAGCTGAAGAAAAATACCGAGAACGCATGGCTGATGGTATTGCCCAGGGGATTTTAG
>JAYUSV010000113.1:0-2511 GCA_043755495.1 Synechococcales cyanobacterium | reverse complement strand
GGTGGTGGCTGGAGCCGAGGAAACTACTAATCAGATTGGGCTATATACCTTATTGCTGGTGCCAATAACTGGTCTGTTGGTATATCCGTTAGGTGTTTCGGGTGCCATATATGGTGTCTCTGCGTTCATTTTGGGGATGATGCTGTTTCAGAAGGTACAAGAATTAATGGCTGATCCAGAAAACCGCGATCGAGCAAAGTCTCTATTTAAGTTTTCGATTCTGTATCTCATGGCGCTCTGTACCGCGATGGTGGTGGACAGTCTACCTGCGGTTCATCAGCTTGATACCCAGATTTGGCAGATTGGTCAGAACTTTGCACAGTCTATCAGTCATTTTGCTCTGGGTTTGCTGCCCCAGAACTTTTAGTGAAATGTACGGATAACACCTGCGGTTTTCTTGCCGAACATATAAGGTAAGCAGGCGGGGCTAGATTGAGATTCGGCAGCTCCCAAAATCAACATTGGCCAGAAGCTCACCCAGCAGCTAGAATGTCAGAGGTCTTCAGTCCACATCACAGGAAAACCACTATGTCAGATTTAGATCGCGGAATCATGAAATTTAAGGGTGCCGATAACCCGATCGTCATCGCTATCTCCGCCGCCCTCGTATTGGGTAGCATCGCAGCACTAGTAGTTTGGGCGCTACGCACCGCCTATGTTGTAGCCTAAGATCAAACCTTGAGCAACATTCATCCCCTGCCCGCCGAAGTAATCCATCGCATTACCGCCGGTGAAGTGATCGATTCCCTCGCCGCAGTGGTCAGAGAACTAACCGAAAACTCGATCGATGCCGGAGCCACCCGCCTCACAATTCAGGTCTACCCCGAACAGTGGCGCATTCAAGTGGCAGACAACGGGCGAGGCATGGACTTAGCCAATCTTCAACAAGCCGCCACTGCCTACAGCACCAGCAAAATTACCAACTCTGATGACCTGTGGCGAATCACTAGCCTGGGTTTTCGGGGCGAAGCCTTGCACAGCATTGCCCAACTCGCCGATCTAGAAATTCTCAGTCGCAGCGCTGACAGTGGTTGGCAAATTACCTATAACCACCAAGGCAAAGTCACCAAAGCCGAAGCCACCGCGATCGCCCCGGGTACCATCATCAATGCCAGCAACATCTTTGGGGAATGGCTCCCCCGCCGCGCTGCTTTGCCCCCAGTCAGCCAACAGCTCAAACAAATTCAAGTTCTCATCGGCAACCTAGCGCTCTGTCACCCTCAGGTACAGTGGCAAGTCTGGAACAACGAAAAGCCCTGGTTTAACATCAACGCTGTCCCCAGCGCCCGCCAAACCTTACCGCAGATTCTGCCCCGCGTGCGAGTCGAAGACCTGCGTCAGATTGTCCTGAATATTTCTGATGCCACCGCAGAAGCTGATGACTTAGGCACCAGCCAAATTGAATTATTGTTGGGCTTACCCGATCGATGTCACCGGCACCGTGCCGACTGGGTGAGAGTGGCCGTCAATGGTCGTATGGTTACTGCCCCGGAACTAGAACAAGCCATTATATCTGGCATGATGCGGACTTTGCCCCGTGATCGATACCCAGTTTGCTTTCTCCACATCTATTTACCACCAGCGCAGATCGATTGGAATCGCCATCCGGCCAAGTCCGAAATTTACTTACATCGGATGGATTTTTGGCAGGAGCAAATTAAAAAGTCGATCGAACAAATTTTGCGGCTCAGCTCCAGTGAAGAACTGCTGATTCCGACCAAAGTTGCCCAGCTCTTAACCGCTGCTGAACAGCCAGGAGGCTACCAAGTACCTCAACGAGAAGTAAATGACTCGGGTTTACAAAATTCTTTAGAATTAAAAGCCATCGGTCAACTTTTAAACACCTACATAGTCGCCGAGCATCCCACTGGTTTGTGGTTAGTGGAGCAACATATTGCCCATGAGCGCGTGCTGTACGAAGAAATTGTGGCCGCTTGGCAGTTGCAGGATCTAGAAACACCTTTGCTGTTGGCAGATTTGAGTGAGAAACAGGTCGATCGGCTGCAACAGCTCAATCTAGAAATAGATGTTTTCGGTGCCGGGATGTGGGCAGTTCGTCGTGTTCCGCAGCCTTTGCTGAACCGTTTGGATCTGGCCGCAGCGATTATCGAACTCAGCCACGGCAATGATTTGACAACGGCTCAAGTAGCGGTGGCCTGTCGCTGTGCCATTCGCAATGGCACAACTTTAAGTTTGCCCGAGATGCAAAACTTACTAAATCAGTGGCAAAATACCCGCAATCCACGCACCTGTCCCCACGGGCGACCAATTTATTTATCGTTTCCAGAGTCGGCGCTCTCTCGATCATTCCGTCGTCATTGGGTGATCGGCAAAAGCCATGGGATTTAACTTGCAGGCGGGAAGTCCCGCGCTCTACCGCTTCGGTGAGCGTCGGGATGAAAGCCGAGCAAGTTGACGATAGCAGCCGAACCGCACAATACGAAGTATTTGGGGTCTGAGGCTGGTTGAGGAAACGAGCAAAAGTGCAATATTGTTGACGTTGCCAGAACC
>JAYUSV010000112.1:0-2516 GCA_043755495.1 Synechococcales cyanobacterium | reverse complement strand
TTCGCTGAGATATTTTATTGCTAATAATCTTTGTCTTATATAAGCTTGTTGATTTTTATAAAAAAGTCTTTGCCAACTTTCTATATCAAGGCTGATTGGACGCAATTTCTGACTAAGATTCATATCTATTTATATATGTTTTTAATATCTTATCATTTCCTTTGCTCTTTTAGCGGGAAGGGAGTATAACTGTTTTGCCTGGGCAGCAGGAGAAGCCGATCGATGGTGGAATCCATTAGAACCAACAAATCCTTACTACTGGATAGAAGGCATTCCTAACGAGTTGACAATCGCAGCTTTTATTCAAGCCTATGAGACGTTGGGATATTTGGTTTGTGAAAACTCAGAATTTGAGATAGGTTTTGAAAAAATAGCCTTGTATGCCACACCAGATGGAGAAGTGACACATGCCGCTAGGCAACTTACCAACGGCAAGTGGACTAGCAAGTTGGGGCGATGGGAAGATATTGAACACGAGTTAGATGGATTAGTTTGTGAAATGTATGGTGCGGTACAAAAGCTTTTGAAACGACCACAATAGAAACAACTTTATTTCTAAGAAATACTGCAAAATAACTACATTCTAAGTCGTCAATAAAATAGTTAAAGCAAACTAGCCAATCTCCTTGCACCTCCGGAGATCGCCATAGCCTATCCCAAAAATAGTCAGCATCATAGAACCCTGAGTAATATCGATCAATTCAGAACACAACAACAACCTAAAGAAACCAACAATAAGGTGTGCCCTGACCGGAGCAAAAGGGCACACCATTAATTATTGAGTTCGTTGGCTTAATCCACGCTGATTTTGCCGCAGAACTCGAATCAGGCGGTTCTCCAGACATGTTTGAGTTTCTAAATAAGCATGGAGTGCCTGCGCCTGACCAAAATAGTCTTGATCGTCTTTACAGATAATAGTTCCGGTATGACTTGCCCTAATGACTGGACTAATTTTGTGTTCATACTAATGAGAGTTTTAAGGTTGCTGGAGCTGTCAGATCCATTTTAGTCCAGAGAACAAGCATCTCCGTCATATGTACTGATCGACTTAATTGGACTTAATTGGACTTAATTGGCTATAATCAGTTCAGTAATTGGACATGGTAGCTAACTTTGTGACAGATATTGAGATTCCGATCAGCCAAGAAGTGCTGCGGCTCATTGCCGAAATTGATGAATTTAAGGGCAGGTGGCGGGCGCTTAATGCTTTGGCACCCGATCGGTTGGCGGCACTCCGTAAGGTGGCTACGATCGAGAGCATTGGTTCTTCCACGCGAATTGAAGGAGCACGGTTGTCTGATCGACAGGTGCAAGCTTTACTCTCTAATTTGGGCAAAGAGAGCTTTGCTTCCAGAGACGAGGAAGAAGTAGTCGGTTATGCGGAGGTAATGGATGTGGTCTTTGCTAACTGGGAGGGGATTCCGTTTACCGAAAACTATATTAAGCAGTTGCATCAGATGCTGCTCAAACATAGTCTAAGAGATGACCGGCATCGGGGTGAGTACAAAAAGTTTTCTAATAGTGTGCAGGCTTTTGATCCAGATGGAAAAAGCTTGGGGGTAGTTTTTGAAACAACATCACCTTTTGATACCCCTAGCCAGATGGCTAATATAGTTAATTGGACTCAGGAGAATCTGCTAGTAGCCAAGATTCATCCGCTGTTAACGATTAGTGTTTTTGTTGTGCAGTTTTTAGCGATTCACCCCTTTCAGGATGGCAATGGTCGGTTATCGCGGGTGCTGACAACGTTGCTGTTGTTGAAGGCGGGTTACATTTATGTGCCCTATTCTTCCCTGGAGAGCATTATCGAAGAAAGTAAGGAGGCGTATTATTTGGCACTGCGCCAAACCCAGGGTACTTTGTCTCAAGTGCCTAACTGGGAGCCGTGGCTGCTGTTTTTATTGCGGGCTTTGCAACGACAGAAAAACCGGTTGCAGGTGAAGATGGATAACGAGAAGCTGATGGCTTCGACACTGCCTGCTTTGTCGGTGAGTATTTTGGAGTTGGCGCGGGCGCACGGGCGGGTGACGACTCAGGGGATTGAGCTGGCTACGGGAGAGAGTCGCAGTACTATTAAGGCGCGGCTGAAGCAGTTGACAGAAGATCGATTGTTGGTTCGTTACGGACAAGGTCGATCGACTTGGTATGGATTGGCCTAAAAATCTAAAGAGCCAAAGCGACCGCCATTCTATCTTGCAGTTCTATTGGCCACAGCAACTTTGCCTCCGGTATCTAATCGATGGAAGGCAATGAGTGTTGTGGGTGAATTCATGAGGCTGCTATCTACTTCGTCATCAAAATAGCATACATATAAGCAACGGTTTCAGCCATGAGCTATCCGTCGACAGAAAGTTTGCCATTACTGTTGACATTTCAAACAATCTGGGTGACAATGGAATTTGCTCGGAAGTTTAGTGCTTTTAGAGCTTGGGACTGTAGTTCAATCGGTTAGAGCACCGCCCTGTCACGGCGGAAGTTGCGGGTTCGAATCCCGTCAGTCCCGTAAATTATCATCA
>JAYUSV010000111.1:0-7348 GCA_043755495.1 Synechococcales cyanobacterium | reverse complement strand
GGCGGAACAGTCGGCGGATTTTCTGGCACAGGCTCGCGATTATGAAGAGGACGGGAACTATCCCCAGGCGGCGCGGGCGTATCGCGAGTATTTAAACGGCGGGGGTGAGCCGGTCGCGAAGAACCGTCGCGCCTCATCTTCACAAGGCGGCCAGTCGGGCAAAAAATCGACCGCTAAAGACACGGAAGAGATCCTCGCTCAAGCCCGTGAGTACGAAAAGGCCGGGGATTTCCCCAAAGCAGCCCAAGCCATGCAGTTTCACCCCGAAGTAGTGCATTCGATCGACGGCGCAGCGATGATTCGCAACTTTGTTTATCACATCTGCCACTGTCAGCCGACTTGGACGACTGAGGCTTTTGTGGAGCAATCTATTCGAGAAATTCGCGCTCGGGTCGGTGACAAACGAGTTTTGTTGGCGCTTTCGGGTGGTGTCGATTCCTCGACTTTGGCCTTTTTAATGCATCAGGCGATCGGCGATCAGCTTACTTGTATGTTTATTGACCAGGGCTTTATGCGTAAGCTAGAGCCAGAAAGGTTGGTGACTTTATTTAATGAGCAGTTTCATATCAGGGTGGAACATGTGCAGGCTCGATCGCGCTTTATTGATGCCATCAAAGGCATGGTTGATCCCGAAGAAAAACGCAAACGAATTGGCCACGAATTTATTCGAGTTTTTGAAGAAGAATCCAAAAAACTTGGTCCATTTGACTATTTAGCTCAAGGAACTCTCTATCCAGACGTGATCGAATCAGCCGATACCAATGTAGACCCGCAAACTGGCGAGCGAGTTGCAGTTAAAATTAAGAGCCACCACAACGTTGGTGGCTTACCCAAAGACTTGCAGTTCAAGTTAATTGAGCCACTGCGCAAGCTGTTTAAAGACGAAGTGCGCAGAGTCGGCAAAGTCGTGGGTGTCCCAGAAGAAATCATTCAGCGTCAGCCTTTCCCTGGCCCTGGCCTAGCAATTCGGATTATGGGCGAAGTGACAGCAGCAAGGTTAAACACTTTACGAGATGCTGACTTAATTGTGCGCCAAGAAGTCAATCGTCATGGCTTGTATAACAGCGTTTGGCAGGCTTTTGCGGTGTTGCTTGCCGAGGTCAAAAGTGTGGGTGTGATGGGCGACCAACGCACTTATGCCAATCCGATCGTCTTGCGGTTTGTTTCTAGTGAAGATGGGATGACCGCAGATTGGGCCAGAGTTCCTTATGATGTGCTGGAAATTATCTCTAACCGGATTGTAAATGAGGTCGAAGGCATTAATCGAGTGGTATACGATATTACTTCTAAGCCACCAGGAACGATCGAATGGGAATGATCAACTGCTAGCTCAATGATCGATTATATTGCTTGGTTTGTGGCGATCTATGGCAAAATGAACGGGTCTTATTTCGAGTTTCAGAGTCATGACTAAGTTCGTTTTCGTTACCGGTGGGGTAGTTTCGAGTATCGGTAAAGGGATTGTTGCTGCTAGCCTAGGGCGGCTATTAAAATCTCGGAACTATTCTGTGTCTATCTTGAAACTCGACCCTTATATCAACGTCGATCCCGGCACCATGAGTCCCTTTCAGCATGGGGAAGTATTTGTGACCAAAGACGGCGCCGAAACCGACTTAGACCTCGGACATTACGAACGCTTCACGGATACCTCCATGTCGCGGCTCAACAGCGTCACCACCGGAGCCATCTATCAATCAGTCATTAACCGCGAACGGCGCGGTGAATACAATGGCGGCACCGTGCAGGTGATTCCGCACATCACCAACGAAATCAAACAACGCATCGAACGAGTTGCCCAAAACACCAACCCAGACGTAGTCATCACCGAGATTGGCGGCACTGTGGGTGATATTGAATCTTTGCCCTTTTTAGAGGCCATCCGCCAATTTCGTAAAACCGTCGGTCGCAGCAATGTGGTTTACATGCATGTCACCCTGATCCCCTGGATCCCCTCTGCTGGTGAACTAAAAACCAAACCCACCCAGCACTCTGTTAAGGAGCTGCGATCAATCGGCATTCAACCCGATATCTTGATCTGCCGCTCCTACGAAAATGTCCCTCAAGATATCCGCGAAAAACTTTCAGAATTTTGTGACGTGCCTGTGGAGTCGGTCATGGGTGCCCCCGATGTGCAGAGCATTTACGAAGTGCCTCTCATCATGGAAAAAGAAGGCTTGGCGATTCAAACCCTCAACCTGCTCAAAATGGAACAGCGCCCCCCCGATCTCACCCAATGGAGTGCCATGGTTGATCGGCTGTATTCTTCGGTAGAAGTTGTCAAAATCGGCATTGTGGGCAAATATACCAAGCTTTCTGATGCTTACTTATCGGTAGTAGAAGCCCTGCGCCACAGTTCGATCGCCACTGGTAGCAAACTAGAAATTGAATGGATCGATTCCGAAGACCTGACTGCCGAAAACATCGATCGACAGTTGACGGGTATTCATGGAATTTTAGTGCCTGGTGGCTTCGGTATTCGTGGCGTAGATGGCAAAATTGCGGCCATCTCTTATGCTCGTCAACGCCAGATTCCTTTCCTTGGTCTCTGTTTAGGGATGCAATCGGCAGTAATCGAATGGGCCAGAAACATTGCTCATTTGCCCGGTGCTCATAGCTCCGAGTTTAATCCAGATACCGAAAACCCAGTAATTAACCTACTCCCAGAACAACATGACGTAGTGGATCTGGGCGGAACCATGCGACTGGGTTTATATCCTTGCCGTTTGGGTGAAGGCACCCTGGCTGCCCAACTTTACGAGCAGCAGGTAGTTTACGAGCGCCACCGCCACCGCTATGAATTTAACAACGCCTATCGAGATTTATTTCTAGAACATGGATACCTAGTTAGTGGTACATCTCCTGATGGTCGATTGGTCGAAATTATCGAACTACCCAACCATCCTTTTTTCTTAGCCACTCAGTTTCATCCCGAATTCCACTCTAGTCCCAGTAATCCCCATCCATTGTTTAAGGGCTTTATGGCTGCTGCTGTTCAAGAAAGTCGGCGGGCAAGTCCCCCCAACAACCTCAATGTTTTGGATAATTTAGCTAAATCAGAATTGTGATTTTCAGTAGGCAAAAGACTACATTTGCAGTTACCTAAAAAGCAAAGGATGGCAGTCAGAATATATATTGTGGGTTATCCGTTAGAATATATAAAGTGCTCTATTACCAAGCAAATATCGGCAAACCTTCTTAAACTGTCTTAGTCATCCTTGTGGCCGCTGTCAATGTCTAGTCATGATCATCCCTCTCTTAGCTTGGCTCTGGAAAAGCTCGTTAGCAGCGAGCCGCAAAACTATGCGATCTGGGTACTTAAGGCTCCCTATCCTGGGGGCTATGTTCATCACGACTGTAATTGGGATGAAAAACTGACCGAAGCTTGGCGCTCTTGGCAAGAAATGTTTAGCCCTAGTTTTGATTGCAACCTTTATCCCCAATTGATGGCTTCCGGGATCGCGGGTAGTTTGCCGACCGATGACCTCCCTCCAACGAACCAGAGTACTCGGCTGATGCAGCATTTGGGACTGGTGATGTGGCAATGGCTGTTTTCTGGGGCAATCGATACCGCTTTTGCCCATAGCCAGGGGATCGCGGGGGGCAAAACTCGCCCGCTGCGTCTGCGGTTGGATATTCGGGATCCCAACTTAATTTCGTTTCCCTGGGAAATTCTGCAACCCCAGCCCGGTAAACCAGCCGTATCTTTAAATCAACAGTTACTTTTTAGCCGCACCAGCAGCGATGTCGATCGGCTACCGCCCCAGCGAAACGATCGATCGATCAAAATCTTGCTGGTGTTGGGTGGCGAGGCTCTAGAAGGCCATAATCTTTCTTTAGACCGAGAAGCAGCGGCAATTGCTGAAGTTTTACGCAACACCTATGCCAGCGGTTTTGCACCGACTGATCGACTCCCACCAGCGAGCTGTCAAGTAGATGTATTGACTCAGCCCTCTCGCAGCAAGCTGATTGATACCTTAGATGCTGGCAGTTACAATCTGTTTTTTTATGCTGGGCACGGGATGCCCGGAGCGGATGGAGGCGTGTTATTTCTGCGTCCTGATGCCAATATTAACGGCACGGAGTTGGCTCAGGTATTGGTGCGCAAGCAAGTTAAGCTGGCAGTGTTTAATTCTTGCTGGGGCGCTCAACCCTATCAAGAAGCCCAGCAGTCAGTGCCGCGCAGCAGTATGGCTGAAGTCTTGCTGCACCACGGCGTACCAGCAATTTTAGCAATGCGAGACACGATCGCCGACCATGAGGCCATTAGCTTTATTCAGGCTTTTACCCAGTCTCTGGCTATGCGTCTTTTGGTAGACGAAGCAATGGCCGTAGCACGCAAGCATTTATTGACTCTCTATAGGTTCAATCAACCCGCTTGGACTTTACCAGTGCTGTACATGCACCCGGAGTATGATGGTGAGTTACTGAAGCCAGTAACTGAGGCTGTTACTGAGATGCCCTATCTATCTAATAGCATTCCCAGCGCTTGCTTGCGCTCGTTGGTTACTGCCACTCAAAATTTCCCCATCCAAGGTGGTTTAATGCGGGTTGGTCGATCGGGTGACAATGATTTAATTATCTCTGAACCTTGGGTATCGCAAAAACACGCAGAATTAATCTATCGTAGTAGTAGTGCCGATGAAAATCCTGGCTACTTTCTGCGAGATTTCTCCCGCTTCGGGACTTTGGTGCAAACTATTCAGGGTTGGCAAAAAATTCACCACCAAGAGCTGCCCCTCAAGCCGGGAATGCAGTTAAAGTTTGGGAGCGATCAAGGACAGAGCTTAGAATTTTCGATCGAGCTAACCACCATACCGTAAAGACTCGGCCTCAATGACAGTAACTTAGCTGAGATCTTGACCCCATATTACTCGGCCCACCCATAAAACCATTAAAAATATTAAAGCTACCACATCGGCAGTCCGAATCCGTAGTTGTTGCCACTCCACTTGATGTTCATTTGGCGTGGTAAATCCCCGTAGCTGCATAGCTATAGCAATTTGCTCTGCCCGCATTAACAGGTTTTCTAAGAATTTTTCGCTGACTGTCATCCACACTTTGGCACTGTTTTTGATGCCCAGCTTTTTCCAATTAATGCCTCGGGTGGTGACCGATCGCACCAGGTTTTGAATTTCTTCTAATACCAAGGGTATAAAACGCAAAGCCAAAGTTAAAGTAAGGGCAATTTCTGTCACCGGCACTTTCAGCCACTTCAAAGGTTGCATCAACTTTTCCAGGCCAGCCGTAATTTCTTCGGGAGCCGTAGTTAGCAAAAAAATTGTAGCACTATAAATTAGGGTAAACAGTAGAGTACTACTATAGATCCCCAAATTCAAAGACTTGCGAGTTACCAAAAAATTCCAGCTCAGCAGCTTAAACTGCAACAGTACAAACTGATATTTAGTCGCTATCGCTGGCTCCAAGGGCAAACGAGGCTGCTGCATAGTAGTGGTGCTATCTGGCAAAAACATTGCGGCCAAAAACAGCAAGCCGCCAAACATCAACACAAACCCTAGCTGTTGTTTTAGTGCTCGCCAGGGAATGCGAGCAGACAAGGCAATGGTAATTAGCACCACCACTAATGCAACCCGACAGGGAACATTAGCCAAAATAGTGGCGAACAAAAAGCTTAGCAGCCAAGCTATTTTCACCCTGGGGTCGAGTCGGTGCAGCCAAGTTACTGGCTGTTCTAGATACAGTCCCAAGGGTAAAGAGCGAAGTAAATCCATGTGTTGGTGATGCTAAATCGATCGATAGGTGCGGTAGTTAATATTCGGGAAAATATTATCCATTTCTTCAATTTTAGACAACCAACCGCTATCTATTTGTTCGGCTTTAATATCTTCATAAAGCTTCAAGAAGCGCAACAGGTGAGATTTAGTTCTTCTAATGGCATAGGGCACCATAGTACCAGTGCGCATGATAAATGCCCAGTCCGAAGATTGCAGCAGCAGCAGCTCCCGCGCCGCCTGGTTCAAGGCTCGCCACTCTAGCTCATCGACTGGCTCTCGATCGGCCAATTCAATCATGCGCTCAGCGGCTTTGTGCAGGTGCGGATAGACCCATTGATTGGTTTCATTCAGCCAGTATTCATGAAAGCCTTTATAGCCCCAGCTCGACTGAGAGGGCTTGGCGACTTGCTGGGTGGGATTGTTTTGCAGATACTCCGCCAAGTTAGTCATGGCAAAAGTGTCTTGGTCGAACCAAGATTTACGGAACAAGTAATCAATAAACCAAGGGCCTTCATACCACCAGTGGCCAAATAACTCGGCGTCGTATGGCGAAACGACCAACGGCGGGCGATGCATCATATCAGCGAGTTTACTGACCTGCTGTTCGCGGTTGAACATGAAGTCACCAGCATGGTCAGCAGCTTTTAGTTTTGCCCAGTAGGGATCGTACAGAGCCTTTTCATGGCCTGTTTTAGAAGTAATTTTGTGATATTTAATCCCAATATTTTTGCGCTGGCCATTGGGCATAATATAGGGTTTGATATATTCGTAGTCTGCTTCCCAGCCTAAATCCTTGTAGAACTCTCGGTATTCTGCTGCACCGGGATAACCAACTTTAGAAGACCAAACTTGCTGAGATGATTCATGATCACGACCAAATACTGCCACACCAGATTCAGTGAAAATGGGAGCATAGGTGCCAAACCGAGGGCGGGGGCGAGCATACAATATTCCATGGCCATCGGTAAGAAAGTAACGCAGTCCGGCATCAGCCAGCATTCGCTCTAATCCTTCATAGTAGGCACATTCTGGGAGCCAAATGCCCTTGGGCGATCGGCCAAAGTTTTCTTCGTAATGCTCGCAGGCCACTTTAATTTGTGACCAGACGGCTTGAGGGTACATTTTCATCAGCGGCAAGTAGCCGTGAGTTGCGCCACAGGTAATAATTTCGAGGTTGCCGCTGTCTAAAAATTCTTTGAATCCTAAGATTAAATCGCCTTTGTAATGCTCCCAAATTTTGCGAATCTCAGCAAAGTCTTGAGCATAATATTCGGCCAGATACTTGATGTGCCCATCGTGTTCATGATGGGAGTTATTGGCAATTTCTTTAACCAGCAGCTCTTCTAGCTTGCCCAGGTGCTCGTCGTAGCGTTCTTGAAGTAATGGATCTCGGAGCATGGAAACCAGTGGTGGAGTCATGCTCATGGTGATTTTGAAATCTACCCCATCTCGCTTTAGCCCTTGAAAAACTCGCAGTAGAGGAATATAGGTTTCGGTAATGGCCTCGTACAGCCATTCTTCTTCGAGTACGAAGTCGCTTTCTGGATGGCGAACAAAGGGTAGATGGGCGTGTAGGACGAGAGCAACATAACCGATCGCCTTAGGCGCAAGCGGAG
>JAYUSV010000110.1:0-7359 GCA_043755495.1 Synechococcales cyanobacterium | reverse complement strand
GGGTTGCTAGCAATTAAAATTGCATCAGCACCAGCAGCTTTGAGGGCGATTGCCAAGTGAGCCGTTTCGGTGGTGATGTGGCAGCAAGCTACCAACCGGATACCAGCCAAAGGCTTTTCTTTTTCAAACCGATCGCGGATTTGCTTCAGAACTGGCATTTCGCGGCCAGCCCATTCGATCCGTTGCTTGCCCGAAGGAGCTAGGGCTAAGTCTTTAACTTCGCATTTTAATGCGGTTGCAATTGACATAAAATTCTGTTCTCTTTAATAAAAGTTAACATTTACCACATTACAGGAATTTGACCGAATTGGGTATCGTCGATAAGTGGAGTCCACTTATCGACCAGGACTAACCCAGCAATTCCTGTGCCCGATCGACCACCTTCGCAGCCGTAATGCCGTTGAATTCCATCAGCTCCCCAGCAGTAGCCGTAGTTTCACCGCGCTTCCAAGCAAAAGTATCCCGAGGACAAGTCGATCGCAGCATAATTGGCTCTAGCATCGCTGGTGCGCCGCCAGTAATCCCGATCAGCGCATCACCACCGAAAGCTTGCTGGAAACCCGCATCGCTCAGGAAGCCATCATCTGGCTGGCTGCAAGTATCCCAAGCAACATCGGTCGGACGATAGAGACGACGAGGATTAATCACCGAGATGATTTTGCTACCGATGCCTTGTTCGGCTAGGGTAGCGGCGGCAGCATAGGCTGGAGCCAAGGTCATATCGCCGATTACTGCTAAGACTAAGGTTTTATTGCCAGGAGTTACCTGGAGTTCGATCGAGCCATCAATTAGGCCCTGCTTCGTTTGAGCTAAGGTCGTCCGAATGGGCAGTGGAGACTTACTCGCCGTAATCACAATCCCTTTATTTTGAGTAGTCAAAGCCCAGTCGTAGCAAGCCTGAATGCTGTTGGCATCACAAGGAAATACCGGGAAGACGTTGCCATTGCGCATCATGGAGGCAAAATAAGCTTCGACTTCGGGGCGTTGGTGTGTCCAGCCGTTGCGGCCCTGCTCTAAGGCACCCGCAGTGTATAGAGTAATTGTCGAAGGTGTGGGACGACGCAGTTCGGCCATGCCTTGAGTGACGGTCTGCCAAATTGGTAGACCGTTAATGGCAAAAGATTCGTAGGAACACCACAAAGAGCGTGAACCCATCAGTGCCAAACCAGCCGCCATGCCCGCACAGGCATCTTCGCTTAAAGGCTCATACACTTGACCATTGGGAGCCTGGTAATAGAGTTCATCAGTGGTGGGGTGGACGATTTTGAGGGCTTGGTTAATGTTGGCAATCCCGGAAGCCTCGTTGCCATCGGCGTTGGTTACTAAGAACTTAGGATCTTTTTGACCAACATAGCCAACTATTTTGCCCATGGCGGTAGTAGCTACTTGAGGGTCGCCACCAACAGCAAATTCTTGCAGGGGCAAGGTACCCAGATCGACCATTGGCAATACTGATTCTGTTACGGCCACCTGAGCAGATGAGCCACCGCCTGCTCGTTCGCAGTTAATGCGCACTAAAGCCCAAGCATCGGGATGTAGGGAGCGATTTTGCAGACCTTTGATAATATCGGCATTATCGATCGTGTGGTGGGCATATAAATTGTGCGACTTAGAACCAGTAGCATGTACGCCTGCGCCCTTGAGCTGTTTGATAATAAAGACAGTTAGCTTGCCACCTAAAGCTGCTTTGGCTGCTCGATCGACTCCTGCAATCACCGCTGCTGTAAAGGCCAATCTTTTTTCTAAAGAACAAATAGTGCTGTCTACATAGGCACCGCTCTGATTTTGATCATCAAAATCCTTGGCATCGACTAAAATTACTTCCTCAAAACCATTTCCCTGCCAGTACTGAATCATTTCTGGGGTGGTCTTGGTAGACACCATGCTGTGGTGTTCTTGGCTATAACCATTCCAAACCAATACCGGCATGAAATTGGTGACTTTAGGGAAGGCCGTATGAAAATGCTGCATGGCACTCATGATATAGGGTTCACCTAAACCACCATCACCGACGGTGAAAGGAAAGAGTTTATCAGGATGCAAAAAGGCTGCGGACATGGCGAAGTGTTGACCCTGACCCAATGGGCCTGCAGGAGCCAAGATACCAGGAATGAAGCCCGATAAGTGACCAATGAGTCCATGCTTTTCGCGGAATCGATCGCGGAGCTGCTGCACGGTGGTAATGCCCATTTTTTCTAAAGACTTATCTAAAAACATGGCGCTGTAAAAGCCAGGAGCATGATGGCCAACTTCGGTAATGATGTTTTTATGACCAAGCATAACTAGGGCTGCATAAGCTTCTGCTTGACTGGCAAAGCCGCCGGGATGCCCAGATGCTTTGCTGGCGCAAATTTGTAGAGTCAGGTAACGCAGCGCATCAGCATAGAGCAGGGTTTGAAAAGTGGCATTAGGATTTCCGGGTTC
Organism: Synechococcales cyanobacterium; assembly: GCA_043755495.1. Lineage (GTDB taxonomy): Bacteria > Cyanobacteriota > Cyanobacteriia > Cyanobacteriales > Chamaesiphonaceae > JAAFHZ01. Next base: position 4,935 of record JAYUSV010000110.1, on the reverse strand, counting down.
GATCGAGGTTTGACCACTGACAATGGCGGGTTGCTGTCCATATTGCTCAAGTCCAGGGGTTTTCTCGGCGAAATACTGAATGCCGGTGCAAAAATCTGGTGCGCTGGTGGTCATGAGGAATTGTCCTTGCGTAAATACTCCGGCCATTTTACCGCAATGGGTGGGACTGCTTCCTCATGTTCTTTATATATCTAGCAGTAGAAGAACTTGTTTTCAGGTGATATTCACGTAGTTACACTGAACTCAGAAAACATATTTGATGGCTAAATTAAATGAAAAGTACCAGAATAAAACTGGCTAATATCTATGTCTAAATTTGTTGGTCTCCTGATAGTCACTGCTGCTACAATTTCCACAACAAGGTTTGGTCACCCACCTGATCCATTGACTGCGATCACTCAGCCAGGATGTATTATCAAAGGCAATATTTCACTGAATACAGGTAGAAAGATTTACCATCTCCCAGAAATGAAAGATTATGAAAAAACCATCATTAATCAAGGAAAAGGAGAGAAGTGGTTTTGCACAGAATCAGAGGCGATCGCTAGTGGTTGGAACAAAGCACCAAAATAGGCTCAGCCATCTAGGGCTTTGAGAATACCCTGATTATCATTGATTTGTTGATAAATATCGAGCTGGCTCGAATATGCCTCAAATTCATGCTAATAGCGCTTGGTTTTTAGTACACCATAAGTTAGTCCGCTGGCGATCGTAATTACGGCCAGCACTAAAATTATGCCCCCCGGAAAAAAAGTAATCACTTTGAACGCTCTCAAAAAATAGAGCAGCAGGGTCGCTCCTAGAGCACTAGTAAAAACGTAGGCTAATCTTTGACTCCAAGACATAAAAACGCGCAGCTATATGGGTGCTGTTCCATTCTAGATGGGGATTGCGCAATTTCAAACATCAATGGCATACCAGATTTTTGTATTTCAGAACCTTGACCCCATTCTATTATCCCACCTAAAAGTGATCCCCCAAGGTACAATAATCAAGCCGCAAACCGCCTTTGTTATGCTTAATCCTCCTGTCCAACCCATCATCCCTAGCGCTACCTGGCAACGATCCTTCGATCGAGCCTGGGAAAACCCCTACACCGTCCGCTACCCCAGCAACATTGATGATGGCCCGTTTCATGGAATGCCCTTGGGCGGCTTCGGCGCAGGCTGCATTGGTCGATCTCACCAAGGCGATTTTAACCTGTGGCACCTAGACGGTGGTGAACATACCTTCGGCCATTTACCCGCCTGTCAATTCAGCATTTTTGAGCAGACTGTAGACAAAGCCACTGCCTACGCCCTTTCCACCAATCCTTCTGCCGATGGCAGTTTGCAACGCTGGCAATGGTATCCGGCAACTCAAGATGGTCAATCTACTGGCAACTATCAGGCGCTCTACCCTCGGAGTTGGTATAGCTACAATAATGTTTTCACCACCCAATTCACCTGTGAACAGCTATCGCCAGTTTGGGCGCATAGCTATCAAGAAACCTCATATCCGGTAGCAGTATTTGAATGGACAGCCCACAACCCGACTGACCAAGAAATTACCATTAGCATTATGCTCACCTGGCAAAACATCGCGGGCTGGTTTACCAATAGTAGTGTCAGCAGCGAAATTACTGTGCGGGATGACGGCAGCCCGGTTTACGACTACACCCCTCGCTGGGGTGATAGCACTGGCAACTATAATCAGTGGATCTCGGATAATTTTAGAGTGGGTTGCTTGCTCGATCGAGTGCGCATGGATGACAATATGCCTCGGGAAGGTGAAGGTCAATGGGCGATTGCTACTGTCACTAACCCGACCCTAGAAATTTTCTACGACAGTCGTTGGCATCCCAATAGTGATGGTTCAGAGATTTGGGATAGCTTCGCTGCTAATGGTTCTTTGCTAGATCGAGATGATGAGACTGCTGCGGCTCCCGGTGAACAAATTGGGGCGGCGATTGCAGTGCGTTTTACCCTCAAACCGGGCAAAACCAAAAAAATTCCTTTTATCTTAGCCTGGGATCTACCGGTCACTGAGTTTGCTAAAGATATTAACTACTATCGTCGCTATACTGACTTTTTTGGTCGCAATGGGCGTAATGTGTGGTCGATCGTACGTACTGCCCTGAAGCACTACGATAGTTGGCAGGCGCAGATTGTCCAGTGGCAGCAGCCTATTTTAGATCGATCGGATTTACCGGACTGGTTCAAGATGGCCTTATTTAACGAACTATACCTAATGACCGACGGCGGTACCCTATGGACAGCGGCAGATGAAGATAACCCGGTCGGTCACTTTGGGGTGTTGGAATGCTTAGATTACCGCTGGTATGAAAGCTTAGATGTGCGGCTCTATGGTGGTTTTGCTCCTTTGTTGCTGTGGCCGAAATTAGAGAAGGCAATCTTGATGGATTTTGCTAGAGCGATTCCCACTAGTGACGATAAGCTGAGGTTAATTGGTTACTACGTGCAAACCGCTTTTGGTTACGCCGATCGACCAGAAGTTACCGACCCCGCCGCCATGTCTGCGCCGCGCAAAATTGCTGATGCCACGCCCCATGACCTGGGCGCACCCAACGAGCACCCTTGGATCAAGACTAACTATACCTGTTACCAAGACTGTAATTTATGGAAAGACCTGGGCAGCGATTTTGTCTTACAGGTGCATCGTGCCTACGTTTTTACCGGCGAACAAGATATCGAATTTCTGGTAGACTGTTGGCCAGCCGTGGTTTCGGCCTTAGATTATCTGAAACGCTTTGACCTAGATAACGATGGCATTCCCGAAAACAGTGGTGCTCCAGACCAGACCTTTGATGACTGGCGGCTGCAAGGAATTAGTGCTTACTGTGGTGGTTTGTGGATTGCGGCTTTAGAAGCGGCTTTGGCGATCGGTAAAATACTTCAAACTGCTGGCCGGATCAAAGATCAAGAAATCATGATTGAATATCAAGCATGGCTGACCGCTGCTAAGCCCCTGTATCAAGAACAGTTGTGGAATGGTAGCTACTACAAAATTGATACCAAAAGCGGATCTGCTGTCATTATGGCCGACCAGCTCTGTGGTCAATTTTGCGCGGCTTTGGTCGGCTTGCCCGATGTGGTGCCGATCGACTGCGCCCGCACTGCCCTGCACACTATTTACCAATCGTGTTTTTTGAACTTTAACAAGGGCAAAATTGGTGCTGCCAATGGTGTGTTAGTAGATGGCTCGGCGGTGAATGCGCAGGATACCCACCCACTAGAAGTCTGGACGGGCATCAACTTTGGGATTGCCGCTTTCTTAGCTCAAATGGGCATGACCGCTGAAGCAATGCGACTAACCGAAACCGTGGTGAATCAGATTTATAATAATGGCTTACAGTTTCGTACTCCAGAAGCAATTACTGCCAATGGTACGTTCCGCGCTAGCCACTACTTAAGAGCGATGGCGATTTGGGGCGTTTATTTGATGTTAGATACCCAAAAATCGGGCAAACAATTAGGTGAGCAAAAGTAATGCAGCAATCTGTACTCCACAAAATTCAGGGCGGTTTGGCTGGGATGTATATTTCTCAGCAGGTCAGCTTGGCCATGATCGAACAAACGACAGCCAGTGATGAGCTACGAAAGCGGGAGCGGGAGGTTTTTAAAAACTACGCCCTGTTAGCTGAAGCCAGTATGGAAAGCCTGATTCACTGCCGAGGGATGAATTTAGAAGACTGGCTGACTACTACTAGTCGTCTTACTACTCCCGATCGACTGCCGATTGCGATTGCACCAGTGGCAATGTATTTGCAGGAAGATTTACATCAGCTTCAACTAACCCTACGTTTAATTGGACGACGGAATGAATTAGACCCTGAAAATATTTCTACTCTGGTGTTTTTGGGCACAACGATTGCCATGTTATTAGGTGAAAGAGTTAGCCCCGATCAATTAATCCCCAAAGTATTGGCAGCTTTACCCCATTACGAGGATGCCTTGTCTCAACAGTTGTTATCTATTCATGAATATCTAGCTCTGACTCCAGATGGCGCACCTAGTCCTACTAACATTACAGAATTAATTGCCAAAATAGCTCTGAGTAACCAGTCTTATTTGTTGCCCGCAGCCATGGCTACTTATTGTTTTCTTTCGACTCCTAACAGCTTACAAGTCGCTGTGCAAAGGGCGGCTCAGATTCCTGGCCAGCCATCTCTGACTGTAGCTTTGACTGTTTGTTAGTAGGTACTTATCGGGGGTTGAGCTGTATTCCAACTAGTTGGTATGCCAACGGTAGCAGGGGCGCTGAGCAGTTAATTCAATCTGCCGATCGATTGGTGGCTACTTGGGCTGGTGCTTATCAGCCGGTGGTGGGAGCTTTTAGTTCGGCTAATGCGATTGCGGCTACGGCGGTGCTGCAAAATTCTCGGATTTGATTTTTTGTCAAAAAAGGGAGATGCGGTCGAGATTTCGACCGCCTCTCCCTTTTTTTGGCTTTATGGCTTACGAAAACTTTTTAGTGATTGTGATGACCTTGGTTGTTATAGCCACCGTTATTGCCATTATTTCCGTATCCGCCCCGGTTGTTATAGCCATCTCGATCGTTTGGCGCTCTATAGACCCCATTGTTGTAGCGGCCATTATTTTGTTGATGAGAGTAATATTGACGACGGCGACGTTCGGCTAATTCTCTTTGGCGTTCTAGCTCTAAACGACGCAGTTCAGCGGCGCGGTAATTATATCTAGAAGATCCACGATACCCTGGGTTTCCTTGATAAATAGGTTGCTGGCCACCAATGATGATCGAAAGTTGGGCTTGGGTAGTGGGCTGCTGTAGGGGATATGCCTGAGCATTGGGCACGATCGAAAGCACAGTAAGTAGGCCGAGTGCTAAGGGAACGATTTTTAACATGAGAGAAATCCTAAATGAATGAAAATGGGTGTTGTTTTGAATATATGCCAAAAAATCATGGAGATCATC
>JAYUSV010000109.1:0-7359 GCA_043755495.1 Synechococcales cyanobacterium | reverse complement strand
CTTCAGCTTTACAGGAATTGGAGTTGCCCCGCACTAATTTAATTACTTCTTTAGCTAGCTTTAGTGTTGGGATTGAAATAGGGCAATTTGCGATCGTCTTAGGAGTCTATGCTGCCCTGTGTTTCCTCCGCAAATCTGCTTGGGATCTGAAAGTTCGCCAATTGGTTTCGGCTGGAGTGATTGTCATGAGTTTGATTTGGTTTTGGGAACGGGCTTTTCTTGGCTAAGAGCTTACTGATTAAAATAAAAAATCAGCACAATATGGTTTGCTTGAGGGCACAATAAAAACCAAATAAATCAATAAAGGGTGTCCCATTCGACTCCGCTCAGGGAACACCTATGGAAGTCATTAAGTTTATGGGGGGTGGGGTATCGCCTAACGGCGACGCTATGCTATCGACTCCGCGACCTGCCAGACAAGTGCCTGAGGCAACATCAGGCAAAACTGTCGCAGGTCACCCACCCCATTTGACAAATTTCTTGATATCTTGAACTGTATTGGGTTTATGATTATTTATCGCAAGCTATCGGTCTTAGCTGCGCAAAGTTAGGAGACTATTATTCAATGTGACTTCTAATGCCTCGGCTACTTCGGCTAATCGATGAAAACCTGCTGAACCATATTGATTGGCCTCATATCGCTGAATTTGTTGTTCTTTCATTCCTAGTTTATCTGCCAAATCTTTTTGGGTCATTCCTGATGCAATACGTGCTTTGATCAAAGCAACCGGAATTTCAGCAAATGATTTTATTTCAATAACTGTCGGCTTTTCTTTTAATGCATTGTATTTTTTAATTTCTTCCTGAATCTCCGCTAGTATTCCTTGTAACCCATTTTCACGCATCTTAAATTGACGAGGATGCAAAGAGCTTTTTTCTTTGTATAGCTGCTCTAAGAATTGTTCGATCTCTTTAATTTTTCCTTGAGAGATTTTGTACTGGTGTTCATTCTGAATCATATTAAAACCTATATTAAATTCATTTGGACTAGATAGAAATTTAGCAATGTTTTTTTGACGTTGCTTAAATATTTTAATTTTATTTGCATGTACTTTAGAGAATGTATCTTCAAAGTAAAAAGCAACGATTGCTTTGCTATAGCAGTCCGAGGTCAAATGCTGAATTAGCTTGTTGCCGAAGTACACTATTAAAGTAAATACAACGATTACTTGGTTCCATAATGATGTAAATGACAAGGCAGTTGCAGCGATTATAATCACCACCCCTATAAATTGATACCTATATCTTTCTTTCTGAATTTCAACGGTTTCAGGCAATGAATATAGAGTTTCCATTCTTAATCTCCTTGTTTTAGAAATAGTTAATTTTCAATATACTTCTAGGGCATTTTTTTTAACAATTCACTTGGATCAATAGCAATTATTCCTCTCGGATTGCTATGTCTATCCGTTTGAAAGAAACCATGAAAAGCTCCATTACCAATTAACACTCCCCCAAATTTGGATTTCTGAGCTTTGTAATCATCGAATATTTCATCGATCGCACCATAATCAATGCAAAAATCGTCAAAACAACCATCAAAATCATTGGGATACTCCTTATTACTAATAAAACTGCCTCCGATATAGACGCGCCGACAACCAACCTGAGCTAATAGCAGTAAAGCCTGCATCAGTCCGAGAAGCAATTGCCGACGATGATCATTGAAAGCAAAGCGATCTTCAAGATCCGACCATATCACTTCATAAATCCCCTTCGGCAAATTGCCATTTTCGTCGAATGGCGGCATACATCAGCTCCATTAGGTTTAAGCAGAACAACAAAAATGTTGTCCTTTAGCCTTAATCTATCACGGCCAATCCATTTTGTCCATCAATCAACTGACCGTTGGGCGTATTAAACAAGAACAAACCAAATCGAGTAAGCTGTCAATAGCCAATAGTCAGTCTGCACCATGACGATCGAAGTAAGCCAGCTTGGCAAAAAATACGGCAGTAAACAAGCGATCGAAGATATCAGCTTTAGCGTCCAGTCTGGCGAAGTCATGGGGCTACTAGGAGTCAATGGTGCCGGTAAAACCACCATTATGCGGATCTTGGCCGGAGCATTGCGCCCCAGCAGCGGCACCGCCACCATTGCTGGCTACGACATTCAGACCTTGGCTGCCCGCAAACAAGTTGGTTACTTACCCGAGACAGTGCCGCTGTACAAAGAAATGCCGGTGCAAGATTTCTTAGAATTCACTGCTGCGCTTGGCCAAGTGCCTGGGCGACATCGCAAACAATATGCCCAAAGAGCGATCGAACGCTGTGGACTAAAAGAATACCAAAATAGCCCGATCTTCAAACTCTCTCAAGGCTATCGTCAGCGGCTAGGCATTGCTCAGGCAATCGTCCACAATCCTCCGGTAATTATTTTAGATGAACCCACTAGGGGCTTAGATCCCAATCAAATTATTAGCATTCGCGGCCTAATTCAAGAATTAGCTCAAGACCACACTATTTTGCTCTCTAGTCACATCTTGGCGGAAGTGCAAATGACCTGTCAACGAGTTACTATTGTCCATCAAGGTAAAGTGCTGGCGATCGATAGCCCCGCACATCTCACTCAGGTTTTAGATACCAGCAGCAGCTATGAACTAGAATGCAGCGGCGAAGCCACCAACATTCAAAGAATTCTCCAAGAGCTACCGGTAGTTAGCTCAGTCCAAATATTGCCAGCTATCACTCCCGGACGTTCTTTACTAGCGATCGAAGCCATTGCTGCCCAAGATATTGCTTCAGAATTGGTATCTGCCTTGGTCTCCCACAACATTGCCGTTCACGAAGTGCGAAGACGACGCGCCAACCTAGAAGATGTCTTTTTAGCTTTAACTAACCCGAATCAAGATTTAGGTGGTGAGTAGACTTGCAACAGCTTACCACTATCTGAAAACAGATGTAGTGGTATTTCTGCAGCATTGCTAACTGTTTCTAGGGCATCACCCAAACTATCAACGTGCTTGCGCAGACCAATTTGAGCATTTCGATCGGCTTCTTTATTGGCCTCACTAGCTCGTTGCCGCACGGTTTTAGCGTATTCTGGTAGTAACGTAACGGAGATTTTATCGATCGCTACTTTATAACTACAAACCTTAAGCTGTCCTTCACAAACCTTCTTCAGTGCTTCTGCGGCCTGAGATGATTTTTTTTCGCCCACTACCGTCACTTCCGTTTGCTTCATTGCTTTAGTATATTCAGTGGTTAAGGCTTCGGCTTTGGGCAGATAGATGCTGTCGCGGGGAATGTTTTGCAAGGTAGAAATTGCCCGATTCCAACTAGCTAAAGATTCTTCCGGTTTTTTAGATGCTGCCGCTTTTTTGGCCGCAGCAGCATCTACCTGAGCTTTTTCATAAATCTCGGTATTCTTTTTTTCTTTGCCTAATTTCTCATTTACCCCAGCAATTTGCGGTTGATAGTCCTTCAACAGCTTTTGCGCCTCTGGGTAAGCAGTGACATCTGAAGGAATTTCAGCAATTTGTTCATTGAACTTTGCCCAGCTTTTTTGACTGGATTGCCAATCTTCCAGGGTTTTATTTTCAGCTTGTTTAGCTGTGAGGGTAGTTCCCAGAGATTTTACGTTAGATAAAATCTTATCAGAGCCAACTTCGCTGGTGATGTTTTGATTAATTACGTCTAGCTTTTTTTGATACTCAACTAATTTTTGCTGCGCTAAAGGGTAGGCTCGGCTGCTGGGAACAACTTTGGTTAAATCACTAATCGCTCCTTCCCACAGTTTTTTACTCTCTTTCCAAGTTTCTTGCGAGACTGGCTGTTTGAAAGTTTTCCGCGAAGCTCGATCGGCTTTTTTCATGCCATCTACAGTAATATCCAGCATGGTTGACTGCTGTTCATACTGTTTGAGATCATTCTGGGCTTTGCCATGAGAAGTTGACCAAAATGGCACAGATTTGAATTGTGCCAAACTCTGGCGTAGACCATCCTGAGCATCTAAAATTTGTTTACCAGTTGCTTCGCCATTGAGCACGTTCAATGATTGCTCGGCTAGTACTTGAGATTGCTGCAACTGTGGACAAGCCCCCATAACACAGGGACGACTGAGTCCGTAGCCCCCAACACCCAGTAAGCCAACTCCAATTCCACTGGCTATTAATAACCCTTTGAGGCGAGATTTGGGTTGCTCTATTTTGCTGTAGGCAAAAGAATTTTCAATGTCGCTAGCAAAACCCACGGCATCCTCAGCGAAGCTATCTGAAGGTGTAACACCGCCACTGGGATCTAGATTTGTTTCAGTGGCATGTTGATGCAAAAAGGAACTTTCGGCATCAGATTCGGCAAAATAGTTTGGATCGGCAGTAGCAGTAGGCATTGTGCCCAAAGCTAGTCTGTCTAAAATTTCTTTGGCACGATTTACTTCAGGGTCTACAAACTCTTCTGCTTCAACAGCTTCTTTGGCTGAATCTTTTAGGTCGGTCTGAATTTCATCAGTATTTCCAGTGACTGTCTCGGGGATATTTTCAGTGGTAGTTGGGGGTGTAATGAAGTCAGTATAAATCGAAGAATCTGGATCGATCATCATCGACTCTGCCGGGGCATTTATATCAATAGCTAAGCCAGAATTATTTATCGTTTGGGTTGCTTCTGAAGTCTCTTGGCCACCACGCAATTCGGTGATATCGATCGAAGGTGCAGCCTCCCCCGGTAAGGCATCTTTAATAGAGGGATATATCGTGAAATTCTCGGTGCTATAGGGCTTTTTGTCCCCAGCTTTGCGCAAATAGAGTTTGACCGGCAACTGTCGATCGGGCTGCTCGGCCTGTAAGGTTTTTTCTAGTACCCGAAAAGTTTCTTGGGTATCTATCACAATTTCTTGGGCGTGTTGAGCCAACACCCACAACACTCCATCTTTAAAAATGCACTGCACCTGGAAGGGCAGAACCCTACCCATGTGGGCGTGAAGCTGGTCTCGGAGTGAACATTCTAGTACTTGCAGATCGTCCAGCATGGTCAAACTTGGTTGGTATAGGTGTGGCTAGTTGTACGGCAGCACTAGGCTGTAGCACTAGATTTTAGCAGATCGAAGCCAAAATGTCTGAGGATAATGCCGAACCATCGGCAGCTTCTAGTACGAAGCCTGCATCGGCAATCATTTGCCAGTCGGCCTGTGCTGCCTGACCGGGGGTGGTGAGGTAGTCACCCACAAAGATGGAGTTAGCCACATATAAACCCAAAGGCTGAAGTGAACGAAGCTGTACCTCTCGCCCTCCGGCAATTCTAATTTCTTGGCTGGGCAAAAGTAACCGGAACAGGCAAAGAATTCTCAGGCAGCGTTGGGGCGTAAGATCGGTGAAGCCGCCAAAGGGAGTGCCAGGAATGGGAATCAAGAAGTTTAAAGGCACGCTGGTTACTTCTAGCTCGCGTAGAGCAAAGGCGAGGCTCACAATGTCTTCATCGTTTTCGCCCATGCCAAAAATACCCCCAGAGCAGGTGGTAATTCCGGCTGCTTTAACATTTTTGACGGTGGTGAGTCGATCGAGATAGGTATGGGTGGTGCAAATTTCGCTGTGATGTTCTGCTGCGGTGTTCAGGTTGTGGTTAACTCGATCGACTCCGGCTGCGGCTAAGCGCTGGGTTTGCTCGGCGGTCAGTAAGCCCAAGGTAGTGCAAACTTTCATGTCGTGGCGCGATTTGACGGCGCGGATGGCGGAGAGGATCCGTTCAAAGGTAGGTTCGTTGGGCGATCGGCCAGAGATAGCCATGCAAAAGGTGGCCGCTTTGTAACTGGCTGCTCGATCGGCGGCGGCTAAGATTTTCTCTTCGGCCATTAAGGGATATTTTTCGATTTCGGCAGTGGAAATTTTGGACTGGGAGCAGTAATGGCAGTCTTCTGGACAGAGTCCGCTTTGGGCATTGAGTAAAAAGTGCAGGCGGACGCGGTTGCTCCAGTGATGGCGGCGGACTTTGTAGGCGGCGGCGACTTGTTCGAGAATTTCGATGTCTGGTGCTTGGAGTACGGCGAGGGCTGTTGCTTTGTCTAGTGCTTCTCCCTGGATTGCTCGATCGGCTAGGTTTTGCCAGTTGGGAGTGGTGGCGATGGGGGCAGCGTTCATACAGTCCAGCATTTTCAGGGAATATTGAGGGTTCATCCTACCATAGGAGATTGGTAATTGGAAAAATCACCCCAGATATCTTATCCTGACTATCAGAAACCCAAAGGTGCTGCTCATGAATACTCCCACGATCAATTCTACCTCTAACCAGTTAGGGGAAACTCGCACCTACAACTGGCAAAACCAGGATATTGCTGTAGTTTACGATGTGCAAGGAATTCCCGAGCCGCATTCCATACCAAGGCGATCGATCCTATTACTTCCTGCCTTCAGCACGGTCTGTAGCCGCACCGAAATGGCCGAGATTGCCCGCACTTTATCAAATCACTACCAAGTAACCAGCATCGATTGGCCAGGATTTGGTGATTCTGGGAGACCTCAGGCATCATATGACCCCGAGTTTTATCAGCAATTTTTGACGGATTTTGTGCGGGACTGTCTACCTCACCCCACCAGCGTAGTAGCCGCAGGACACACCGCAGGCTACATATTACAGTTAGCTCAGACCCAACCAAATTGGTTTGATCGCCTAATTCTGGTTGCCCCCACTTGGCGCGGCCCCTTGCCTTCGATGATGAGCGGTCAGAAGCCCTGGTTTAAATTTTTACGAGGTCTAGTGCGAACTCCAGTGTTGGGACAAGCTCTTTATGGTGTTAACACTACCAAAGGCTTCTTAGACATGATGTATCGCCGCCACGTCTATGCCAACCCAGAGAGTATTACTCCAGAATTAATTGCGACTAAGCGCCAAATTTCTCAGCAGCCTGGAGCGCGGTTTGCCCCGGTGGCTTTTGTGACGGGTGGGTTAGATCCAGTGATCGATCGAGCAGGTTTCCATCAGCTTTGCCAAAATCTAAAAATCTCAGTAATCATTGGTGCCGATAGTCCGCCGAAGTCTTTGGCCGAAATGCGATCGCTGGCTGAATTACCTGGAGTAACCAGCGTGACTTTACCAGGGACTTTAGGAATGCACGAAGAATATGCGCCTTTGGTAACAGCCGAAATTAGCAATATGTTGGGAGCGACCAACTAATGCGCTGGCTGATGGCAATTTTTTTAGTCCTGGGCAATCTGTGGTTTGCTCCAGATGCAATGGCGACTAGTTTACCTCAGCGCATTGCCGAGTTTCCCCGTTGGTCTTTAGCCACAGATCTAATCAGAGCCGGAGATTTGACTTATCCAAACTGGTTTGCGGGAGAATGGACTGCTACCAGTATTTTACGTGAGCAAGTAGCTCCTTTGGCACCAGATGTGGTGACTCCTGGGTTTGAAAGAAATCGAGTAAATAT
>JAYUSV010000108.1:0-2522 GCA_043755495.1 Synechococcales cyanobacterium | reverse complement strand
TTTGCCAATAAAGTCGGTATACTTTTTTACCTGTAGCAACACCGACTTATTGTAGAGAATGGTACGAAAATTACTGGGGTATTTGTAGACAATTTCGCCAGTGGTGGCAACTTGTAAATGCCCACCCACCGCGATCGCCAACTGTTGCAGATCTCGCTCGACAGTGGCTAATGGTAGGCCCGCCTGTACCGCAAATTCTCCGGGAGTTGCCTGGTACTGGAGACGTTCGATCGATTGTAAAAGAGGAGCAGAAAATTCCATGGTCTATACTGGCCCACATAGATATCTCTATCCTAGCAATTTCTGGCCAACCACGTAGGATCTGCCCCAAAAGCCAAATTTTTCGTCACAAAACACTTAATTTTTCAAACTCTCGCCAGCACAGCAACATGGCGCGCGGTACATGGAAACAGCCTTTCCACTTACCGCCTTTCAGGTTTAGCAAGACCTCTCCCCGCCGATTTAGGTAGCCAAACCATTCGCCCTGCTCGGGGTCGGCAAAGTGGCTCCAGGTATATTCATGTATTCGCTGATACCATTCCCAACAGCGTTGATCGCCAGTTAGCCGATAGCCCATGGCCAGAGCCACCAAAGTTTCTACATGTACCCACCAGAGCTTCTGATCCCATTCTAGTTGCTGGGGTGGATGTCCTCGATCGTCCATGAAGTAATAAATACCGCCGTATTCTTTATCCCAGGCAAATTCTAAAGTCTTAATCACCACTTCGGTAGCCTGTAATAACAGTTCTCGATTCCCTTGGCGCTGGGCAATATCCATCATGAACCACATGGCTTCAATGCCATGGCCGGGGTTCAAAAGCCGACCTTCGTAGCAGTCAACTCGCTGACCTTGGGGATCTACGGCTTCGCGCATGTAGCCCTGATCAGGATCGCGGAAGTCTTGCATTACTTCTTTTACCGTGGCCGCCAGGACTCGATCGAGTTCAGCAGGTGGCAATAGCCAGCTCATTTCTAAAGTCAGGTTTGCCAGAATCATTGGCACCGCCAAAGATTTTAGGGAACGAGTACCAGGATAAGCCTTGGTATATTTGCCTTTGGGGTTATCTTGACGACGTAGGACGTTTTGATAGGCTTGAAGGGCAATTTCTTTGGCAGATTCCTGGCCAGAGGCGGCGGCATATTGACTGAAAGCCATGGCTGCAAAACAGTCCGAGAAAATATTGTAGGGTTGGATCAAAGGCTGGCCAGTGCGATCGAGAGAAAAGTACCAGTCTCCGTTAGCATCGCGGCCATGCTGGGCTAAAAAATCTGCGCCGTGTTTGGCGACTTGTAACCACTCAGGGTTCTTCTCGATCTGGTTATAAAAGGTGGAAAACATCCATACTTGGCGGTTTTGCAGCCAAATAAATTTGTCGGTGTCGTAGACTTGGCCTTGTCGATTGAGGCAGGTAAAGTAGCCGCCGTGTTGGTGATCGATCGAGTGCTGCATCCAAAAGGGAATGATGTTGTTGAGCAGAGTATCGCGGTAGAGCTGAGATAATTCTGAAAAGTTTTGAGTCATTAAGTTACCTCGATTTTTAGCTGGCATTGTTTTTTTCAACTATTTGATGTTATCGCTCTCTGCATCTACGCTGTAATAATGAAGTTAGCCGCAGAAAGGGAGGCAGATCCAGCAATTTTCGCAATTTGCACCATTGTGGCGGCTCCATTGCCATCAATATCAAAATATAGGCTTCGACTAATATTATCGAAGATCAATCGCTGAGCGGCAGTGGTAGAAGTCGTCCCAATTGTAAATTGAGCTGCTGTCAATGAGACATTTGCTGCCAGGCCACCTCCAAATCCTGAAGCTGAGACCCCGAGTTTTTCGCCGATGGCAAAATCCGCAATCGTATCAACACCAGTTTTATTTAAGAGAAAAGTATCAACGCCGGCACCGCCGGATAAAAGATCGGTTCCAGCGCCACCTGATAGAATGTCATTTCCATATTCTCCAAATAGTTTATCGTTGCCAGCTTGACCGCTCAAAGTATCATTACCATAGCCGCCAAATAAGTCATCATCTCTTTCTGTGCCGCTCTTGTTATCATTCACGATCGCCGTACTCAACAAAAAGTCAGATGATTGTAACTGATTTTTCCGAATGCCATTGATTTTAGCCGCATAGCCATCGTCATAGATACCGCCAGAGATGCTTCTGTAATGAGCCGTAATGACGGAGTTGCCGCTGGTGTCTTCAGTGGTAATTGCCAGCAGGGTATTAAAATCGCTGATGCCAATTTCTTGTAGGTTTACTTTATCTTGCCCTTTGACAAAGTCAGCAATAACATCTACGTTTTTGATCAGGGAGAAAGCCAAGAAAGTTAAGTAGCCATAGTCATAGTATTCGAGGAAGACCGCTAAACTGTCATAGTACTCGATGGAGAACGTATCATTTCCGGCACCTCCGTAGAAGGTGTCACTTCCATATCCGCCAGCAAACGAATCGTTTCCTTGCTCACCAAACAGACGGTCTTCTCCGGCATTACCTTTCAGAGTATCGTTGCCCAAGCCGCCAAATA
>JAYUSV010000107.1:0-2526 GCA_043755495.1 Synechococcales cyanobacterium | reverse complement strand
AATTGCTGTTCCAGTCAAATTTGTGCATATTTCACCTCGAATATTTTGTTTTTGATTTTACTTTGTTCTATTCAAGCGATCGAAGCTTATCTTCAATTCCTTGAATATCTACTTTTGCCTGTTCTTTCTTCTCTTCCTTCTGTTCTGCTACAGATGGAATAAAAGTACTTAGTGCATTGATCCTCTTTTGGATATCATTATCAGTCATCTTGGGTTTTTGAGTCCTCTTTTTAAGCATCTGAATGACTAAATTAAATTTCTCTTGGCCATAAGCACGTCGCTTTGTTTCACTGTCTCCTATTTGTACTTTAAGTTTTAGAGGAACGCTAGCCTCTTCTTTGTTAGCATAGGCTGGGTTAATAAAAACACATGTTCCAGCAGGAAGCTTCAAAATCTCTTCAGGCGAAAACATCTTTTTAGTTTTGTCTTGCTCAGAGATACTATTGCTACCGCCGTCTTTGCTATTCGATCGACTTCTTTGTTTATACCTAATCTCCTCATCCCCCAAATAATCTGAAAAATACTTGGCCGATTCATACTCCCCAGGGTTAAAGATGAACTTAGTATTGCAGCCCGAAAGAATTGCCCGCGCAGTCTCCTTGCCATAAGCCTGCTCCAACTGCGTCATATTCTGATAGCCCAAAACACCACAAAAACCAGCCGATCGACTTTCATTCAGCCAATTGACTAAGTTTGGTAAAGCGATCGTGGGCAACTCATCTAAAAACACGGCCAGCGGATCAATGCGTTTTTTAGCAATATTTCGCACCACAATCATGTGCATTACTGTCGCTAAAATTGGCCCCACAATATCGCGGCGGTTTTGATCCATGCCAAAAATAATCATCTGCTTGCCTTCTAGATCCAAAGGAATCGTAGATTTGCCGCAAAGGCAAGGCAGAATGTCGGGGGAAACGAAATTAGTGAACATCAAAGAAGCGATCGCCGCCACACTGGCTGCTGTTTTTTCTGATTCTCGCATAGACATAAACTGGTCTCAGCTTGTTTTGACCCAAGGGCTAATATCGGCTGCCTTTACTCGATCGATCAAGTCCGAAGAATCCAAAGCCAATATTTTCTGACAGGTTAAAAAATCAGGAAATTCACTAAGCTTAGCCAATTGAAGCATTGCCTTAATTAACTGATCACCAGACAACTGAAAAAACGGATCTTCTCCGCCTTTACCACCATTAAGGCTAAAATTTTTATTGAGGACTTTAGCAATTTGCCCAGCAGTTTCTGAATCATCGGCAGATTTCAAAAAATCTAATAAGTTACAAGATTCACTCCCTGCAAAACCTGGTGCAAAGATTCGCACATCGTAGCCTTTCTTGCGAGCATAGGCAGCATGGATCTCGGCTTGACCACCAGGAAACTTGAAGTCATACAGGCAAATCGGGAAGCCCTGGTCGATAACCGATCGAATCATCGGATCAATTACCGAGAAAGTTTTACCACTACCAGGTGCACCACAAACTGTTGTACCTCTTTGACCATCAGGAATAAAAACAGTGTTGGCTTGGGGACTGATATCACAACGCTTGACTACCTGGCCATTATTTATTCGGGGTTTCTTGAGCTGCGTGATAATTGGTGTATTAATCCAGGTCGTCAGACCATCCCGGCGGCGTTCATTAATTTGTTTAAAGGCTACTTGTTTGGCCGCTTTCTTTTCGATATTACCTGCCCAATGAGCACTCGCCATCCGGCTGCCACCTTTGTGATCCCCAGCCATTAATAAATATCCGCCCACGCCTAAAACCGCTAGGGTCAATAGACCTTGCGGTGTCCAAAGCTGTCGCTTATATGGTTCCAACCAATGAGGCACAGGTACCTCTGGTAAGCTCTGTGCCTGTGCTGGTTGGTCTGCACCAATTCCCACACTAGTAATTGTGGCAATTATCAGCAGACACTTAAAAATAAAAATCTTCACGGTTAGTTAAAAATCATAAGAAAATATGAATTAATAGGTTCTAAATAGTATCAACGCCTGAACTTTAGATAAGGCGTGACAACAGTATCGTTTGGAGATTGGTGGCGCTTCTTAGCCGTTAAGCTGAGCCAGTTTTGACTAACAGCTTCAGAATAAAATAGTTGCACCAGAGTTTTCATGGCATCAATACCGCAATATTAGCAACATCTCTTTCTGGATGGTTAGATGTGTTGTGATGCTTCAGACAAAATGCTGAATAATAGTTTTACCAATCAATACCTTCTCACCCGTAGCAGTGCAACCTTGATCGATCACTAACATGACAAAGGTCATGGTAAATTAGTGACCTGCGCTATTAGTCAACAGAATGGTCTTTTTGCTATGCTAGCACGATGAAACATTATCTTGTGTTCACAGTTAGTTGTTCAGTCTTGCTATTACTGAGCAGTTGCGATAACAAATCCTCTGCCTCCAAGGTTGCTCCTACACCAGCCCAACCTAACGCTGTTGTGGCATTGGGTCGAGTGCAGCCGCAAGGAGAAGTCATTAAACTTTCGGTTGCCAACGCCCAAGATAGTCGGGTCGATCGAATC
>JAYUSV010000106.1:0-2529 GCA_043755495.1 Synechococcales cyanobacterium | reverse complement strand
GAGTACTTGTATTGATAGCAACTATTTCTTTGACCTATTGGCTTTGTAATATAGTTATTGGGATTTTAGAAGAATTAGTAACACATACAATAACTTCTGTGTTGGAAGCAGTCTATAGAGCTACCTTACTGCAAATTTCTCGCTGAATAAGCCTAGAATCATCTCGACACATTAAAACCTTAGCCCAAATACATTACCCATGAATTTGTTGACAAACACCCAAGTATCATGGTTAAATAAATTTATGCCACTCACTTCAGAGTTGGCAAGTACACAACAAACAAAAGGAAATAGTTATGACTGATACAACCGATCGAAATGCAATAGCTTTGCCAGAAGGTTTTGAGGACGCATCGAAGCAACGATTTGCCAATAACCCTTTTTCCAATTTCACTGCCGGAATCGTCCCTAGTGCTCAGGCTTCTCAAGTTCATCAAACTCAGTCCTACGAAGACGCGGTGCGATCAGTAAAGACGACCTATCTTTTGCAGGAGTTTGCTTCACTGTTTCCCATAATTTTCAATCGAAGAAATGCTTTTTCGTAAAAATATGCCAAGACTAATAAAACTAATTGGTTATTTCATCACCTTTCAACTTTTTGTGTAAATTTTTGATTTTTAACTTTGGAGTAATATTATGCGACCCATTGGATTAGACATTCTCAACTCAACAAATTCCTCAGATTTGTCAACACCTCTATTTGAATTACCAGTTTGGTCAGGAATCAAGTGGAAACCTGCACAGATCAAGATTTTAATTGTCAGCGATGGTAGCTCCTATTCAACCTCAGACGGATTTTCACTCGGATTAGCTCTACAAGATGCTTTTGACCCCTTGCAAAGCGATCACCCGGCCTATGCTCGGTTCAATTTTACCAAAGCACATCGAACTACGACTGAAGGGGTAACACCGGGCTTCGAGAATTTTCAATTCAAAGCGGGTTCCTTAGACGGTTTTGATGAACTTTGGCTGTTTGGAGTAACATCTGGGAACCCCTATCTTTCCCCAACCGAAGTTGCCACCATTGAGGCATTTATGGATGCTGGTGGTGGTGTACTGGCGATGGGTGATCATGAAGATTTAGGGCTAGGTTTGTGTGGTGGCATTAAGCGTATTCGATCAATGCGCAAATGGTGGTTCGTGTCACCCCCGCCACCTAACGGTATGCTCCAAGCACCACATAGCACTGACCTAACCCGCAATGATACATTGCAGCCCCCACTACCAGGACTTCAAGAAGATGCTATTCCGCAACCCATTTATCCGAATTATCGCTACGTATATCCATTCTGGAGACTACGTCAGAAATATCCGCACCCGCTTCTCTGTGGACCGCGTGGCGCAATTACTGTGCTGCCCGACCATCAACATGAGGGAGATTGCATCATTCCTAATCGTTTATTTGCAAAAGAATATACTGGTGATGTTCCGGTCGAAATCATTGCACAAGGTCGCAACGTCATTGGTCGTGAGAAAGGCGGCTATGTAATTACTACACCGCGTGAATTTGGACTAATTGGAGTCTGGGACGGTCACAACCCCGCTGCTAAACAGGGAAGGGTAGTAGTCGATGCAACCTGGCACCACTGGTTTAATCTTAACCTGGTCGGCCTAAGAGTAGAAAATGGCAACGAATATAAGGATATCTTGGCCTATTTTCGTAATGTGGCAATCTGGCTAGCTCCCAAGCCCCAGCAAGCAGCGATGCGCCGCTCAGCCCAGCGGATAATACTTTCTATTCCATCAATGGTCGAAACCATGATGACGTTGAACGATTTTCAGCCAGATCGCTTCTACCAGATTGGATTAGCTGCACGAGATGCCTTGGGTAAAATTGCACCGCAATGCCAATCAGCAGCATGGTTTTCGGAGATCTGCTCGCCTTTTCTTCCTAAAACCATGACTAAGATGGCTCAGGTCGATCTAATCGCTGATGCCAAAAATCAGGTGGAAGTTGCCGCGATTGAAACCTTTACTACAACCATTTTTGGCGGTGTGGTCAATGCCATTTCAATCGAGATCAACAAACGTGGTCTCGATAAGCTAGATAGTTGGGACAAAGAACTAGATAGTATTGCCGAAACTGGCGGAAAACTGGGTGTGGAAGCAGCCACTAAACAGCTTAATGATGCACAGCAAAACTTAAAGACCATGATGGGCTAAGTCGATCATAAAAAAACAGAGCTGGGAAAAAGCCTGTTCTCAACTAGCAAAAAAGTCAGAAACAGCTTTTCCTGTCCTGACTCTTTTTGCGGTGTAAAAAATCAACTTGATTATTCGAGCTGATTGATTCTTGACCAAAACTTCAGATGCGTAGACTAAAAATTGCAACATAAAAGTTCGCAATTGGTTGTTATTACCGAACCCGCACCGTAAAAATCCTGTGTTAGAATCTGAGAATTCAGGCTAGCAGCAGGTAGTAGGTAACAGTCATGTTTGAGCGCTTTACAGAAAAAGCCATTAAGGTGATCATGCTGGCTCAAGAGGAAGCACGTCGCCTAGGGCACAATTTCGTCGGTACAGAGCAAA
>JAYUSV010000105.1:0-7382 GCA_043755495.1 Synechococcales cyanobacterium | reverse complement strand
CCAGAGCGGCAAATGGCTCATCGTCGTCAGCATGACGCTCTACTTCGTTTTCGCCTTCGGGAGCATCGGGAATAATTCCTTTGATCGGCGGCACTTCGGTAGGAGCTGGTAAGTAGTCAATTACCCCATCAAGCAACTGCTGTACGCCTTTGTTCTTAAAGGCCGAACCACAGAACATCGGCACAATTGCCCCGGTAACGGTGCCTTTGCGCAGAGCCAACTGTATTTCCGCTTGGGACAGATCACCACCTTCGAGGTATTTTTCCATCAGCTCATCGGTGGTTTCAGCGGCTGCTTCGACCAACTTCAAGCGAAATTCTGCGGCTCTTTCAGCCAGGTCAGCCGGGATATCGACTTCTTCGATATCTTTGCCGATGTCATCTTTGTGGATAAATGCCCGCATGGTTACTAGGTCTACCACGCCTTGGAAACCAGCTTCAGCACCGATCGGGATTTGCACAGGCACTGCATTAGATTTCAATCGATCGCAGACCTGTTCATAGACCTTGTAGAAGTTCGCACCAGTGCGATCCATCTTGTTCACAAACACAATCCGAGGCACGCTGTAGCGATTGGCTTGCCGCCATACCGTCTCCGACTGGGGCTGCACACCACCTACTGAACAGAAAACTGCAATTACCCCATCGAGTACCCGCATGGAGCGCTCTACCTCAATGGTAAAGTCTACGTGTCCGGGGGTATCAATGATATTGATCTTGTGATCTTTCCAGCTAGTACTGATTGCAGCGGCGGTAATGGTGATTCCGCGCTCCTTTTCTTGCTCCATCCAATCGGTGGTGGCATTTCCGTCATGTACTTCACCAATTTTGTGAACTACACCGGAGTAGTAAAGAATCCGCTCGGTAGTGGTGGTTTTACCCGCATCAATGTGGGCTGCAATCCCGATGTTGCGTACTTTTTCAAACGGGACGGTACGTGGCACGATTACCTCCTGAGGTGTTGGTGTCCTTAATAAGTTGATGTCTTTGCAATTGTATACTCTTTAGAAAATCTCGGTCGCCCGAAATTTTGAAAATTTAGTATCATCGCAATGCAAAACGATGTGGATTTATGCAGTTGAGGGTAAGCCCAACCTAGTAAAGCCTTAGTAACGGTAGTGAGCAAATGCCTTGTTGGCATCGGCCATCCGGTGAACTTCTTCCCGCTTGCGAATTGCACTGCCGGTTTCGTTAGCCGCATCCATCAGCTCGTTAGCCAACTTAATCGACATACTTTTGCCAGCTCTGGTGCGAGAATAGTTTATTAACCAGCGCATTGCCAAAGCAGTGCCGCGATCTGGGCGTACTTCCATCGGTACTTGATAGGTAGCCCCGCCGACCCGCCGACCCTTGACTTCTACCAAGGGAGTGGTGTTGCGCACGGCTTTTTCAAAAGTCTCTAGCGGCTCGGTGCCGGTGCGCTCTTCGATCAGCTTCATTGCGTCATACACAATGTTTAAGGCGATCGACTTTTTACCGCTGTACATGATTCTTCTAACCATCATGCTAACTAGACGGCTGTTGTAGACGGAGTCTGGGGGAACGGGTCTTTTGGGGACTGTGGTACGACGAGACATAAAAAATTACGATCGATAGGGCTGAAGAAGGTTAAATAGCTCCCTAGCGAACAGGTTGGGGGCAATCCGCTGGAAAATCTGAGTTGTGAGAGGAAGCAAAACATCGATGACACCCTCAGCATGGGCGCTAGTAGCGAGTTTTACTTGGCAGCAACTTTAGGTCTCTTGGCTCCATACTTGGAGCGACCCTGCTTGCGATCCTTCACTCCGGAAGTATCTAAGGTGCCACGGATAATGTGATATCTCACGCCGGGTAAATCTTTTACCCGTCCGCCCCGAATCATTACAACCGAGTGCTCTTGCAGGTTGTGGCCGATACCAGGAATGTAAGCAGTAACTTCAAAACCAGAAGTTAAGCGCACCCGAGCCACTTTGCGCAAAGCAGAGTTAGGCTTCTTGGGCGTAGTGGTGTACACACGAGTGCAAACGCCACGGCGTTGGGGGCACTGTTTTAAGGCCGGAGACTTTGTTTTAATTACATAGTCTTCGCGAGCCTTGCGAATGAGCTGTTGAATGGTTGGCATAGGTTACAAAATTGACAGCTCCGATGGGAGTTTCCAACTGTGGGCAAATTATCAAGGTAGCAGACATCGTACTACCCTGTCAAACGTCAATCAATATTTTTTTGGAGATTGGCTAAAATCGATCGGTATTGGCCAACTAACTGCGTTAAACTCCAAATCAAACAGATGCAGCATCTCTGAAAGCCACATATTATGCCAATTATTCAGGTCGAAGATCTATCTAAGATCTATAAAGTCGCCAACAAAGAAGCCGGAATTAAAGGCACTCTCAGTCATTTTTGGAAGCGGCAATACAAAAATATTCCGGCAGTTCAGAACGTCTCATTTTCGATCGAACCCGGAGAAATAGTCGGCTTTTTAGGGGCAAACGGAGCCGGTAAAACCACCACCCTCAAAATGCTCACTGGTCTCATTCACCCTTCTAGCGGCCACCTCCGAGTAGCCAACGCCATCCCCGCCCGCCGGGAACCAGCCTTCCTCAAACAAATCACCCTGATCCTCGGCCAAAAACAACAGCTCATTTGGGATCTACCAGCCATGGACTCCCTTCGTATCAACGCTGCTGTCTATGGTATCGATGATAGTGAATTCGATCGACGAGTCGGCGAACTCACCGAAATGCTCACCCTCCAGGGCAAACTCAACCAAGCCGTGCGCAAACTTTCTCTAGGCGAGCGGATGAAAGTAGAAATTCTCGCTGCCCTGCTGCATCGCCCCCAAGTCTTATTCCTTGATGAACCAACGTTAGGTTTAGATGTCAACGCCCAAGTAAATGTCCGCAACTTTCTGCGTGAATATAACCAGCGCTACCAAGCCACTATCATGCTCACCAGCCATTATATGGCCGATATCACCGCCCTTTGTGATCGAGTACTATTAATTCATGGCGGTAGCTTGGTCTACGATGGCATCCTAAACGACCTATTAGAACGCTTTGCCCCCTACCGCGAGGTAAAACTAGAACTCTCTGAAAGCTTCACTGCCGAACAGCTAGCTATTTATGGTGAAATTGTCGATTTAACCGACTACCAGGTGCGTCTATCGATCGATCGCCGCTACCTCACCGACACCGTTGCCAAAATTTTATCCGAGCTGCCCGTCACCGATCTAGCTATCACCGATCCACCCGTAGAAGAAATTATCGGTAAGGTATTCGACCAAGGTTCTGTAAACTAGGCAATAAGTACAAGCGCATTGTTTAGTCAATTGTATGAGCAATTTAGAATATATTTAGACAATTGGCTGATGGATATAATGAATCCGATCGATAAGATGAAGTGTAGCAATTTTATTTAAAGTCATCGGGTATTAATTTAGTGTCATTGCGTAAAAGTAATGTTCTACAATCGATTTGGGAGACGGTTCCTGTCGATTCTCCAGAGCCAGTGAAAGTGGCTGTTCTCAACCAGTTGGGTCTATTGACCCAAGAACTAATCGATGTTTCTGGGCGCGATCAGCTATCTGTTGACCCATTCGCCGAAGTTTATGAACGTAAAGTGCTAATTGATGAATCAACAATCACTGCGATCCTAAAAAACAAAGTGATATTGATCACCGGTGGTCGCGGATTTGTTGGCACTAATTTAATCGTTAAGCTCCAACAATTTGGAGTCAAAAAAATTGTCGCAGTAGATATAACTGATAATCAAAATCAGACTGTAGCTGTTAAAAATTGTCCGGCGGTCTCGGATATTCCGGTTAATTATTATCAGTGTGATGTTCGTAACAGCTCACAACTGCAAGCTATTTTTCGAACAGAGCAGCCACAGATTGTCTTTCATTTGGCAGCACAACGCTTACCAGGACTAGCCGAAACTCAAATACACGAAACAGTTAGCACCAATCTTTTTGGCTGCACTAATATCATCGAATGCTGCGAAATATATGGCGTAGAAGGTTGCGTCTTTTCTTCTACTGGCAAAGCGTCGCGCTATTTTACTCCAGATATTTATGCTGCCACCAAAAAAATAGCCGAGTGGCTATTCAGCGATCGGGCCAAGTCTAGCAACTGCCACTTTGGCATCGTGCGGTTTACCCATGTGGTGGAAAACAGCCCCATCAGTGCCGAGCTAGATGCCCGAGTGGCACAGGGATTAGTTAGCCTTCATGCTCCCGATCGACATATCTACGCCCAAAATATCGAAGAATCAGTCAATTTGCTGCTAAAGTCTCTGACGACTCTACAACCTGGCACTAGTGAAGTTTTATCAGTACGAGATATCGGCTGGCCAGTGAATACTTTAGATGTGGCTCTGCACAAAATATTGAAATCAGGCAAAAATATTCCCTTGTACTTCAAAGGCTTGCCAGCAGGCTACGAGCGCCATGTTTTCATGGGTCAGCTAGACCTTAGCGGTAAACGAGAAATGTTGCCGATGTTGAATGTGCTAGAGGGTGTAAACAGTCGGGTAGATGCCGATAGCAACACAGTAATAGCGCCGCTAATCCCTTTTGATGGAGCTATATTGGCACAAGCTTTAGCTCGAATTCAACGAGCCATTATTACTACCGATGCTGATACTCGGCAAGCAGTCATTCAAGGCGTGAAAGATATTGCCCTGTCTAGTTTCTGTCTTGCCGATCCTCATCTTTTGCTAGATATTTTGAACTGGGGCACCAATGTCTGTGAGCTAGATGCAGCTGGTGTCGATATTAGCTACCACCAAGACACAATCGATTTATTGGTGGCTGGTATTGGTCGCGATACAGCCAAAACTTCGTTCAAGTCGGCTTTCAACCGCATATCTAATCAAACTGCGTCGAAAAATGAGTTTATTTTGTTAGCTGAACTACAGCCCGAAAGATTGCTAGGAACACCTACATCAAAAGTGGCTGTCTAGATTGAACAGAGTTTTCCTGCTGACTGTTTTGTAGTAAGATGCGCTCGAACTGTTTATCACAAACAATTTTGTGAAGTTACATGTCACAAATGCGCGTTGTTTACGATTATCAAATATTTAATTGGCAACGCTATGGTGGCATTTCTCGTTATTTTTGCGAATTAGCCAGCCGTATTGATAACTTCTCGGCAACCGAAGCCCGCTTTGCTGCTGGCTTGCACGTCAATGAATATCTAGCGAACGATTACCAACAGCTCACTATTGGTAAGCTGCGGCCTGAGAACAAATTATTTAACAGAGTTGGTGAGTTGGTTAATCATCGGTGGTCTGGTTACTATCTGAATTCCCGGCCTCCCGATATTTTGCACTACACCCATTATCGTCCACAGATCGGCGGGAAGAACAGCATTAAAGTTCTGACTGTATACGATATGATTTATGAGCTTTTTTTTGATCCATCAATAGCAGATCAAGATTGTACTATTGCTCACAAAGCCGCAATAGTACACACCGTAGATAGCATTATCTGTCCTTCGGAGTGCAGTAAGCGAGATTTGGTAGAAATTTGTCAGGTTGATCCGGCCAAAGTAACGGTGATTTATCATGGTTATGGTGTGACGGCTCCAGTCGTGATTGCACCACTAGTTGGCATCAAGCCATATATTTTGGTGGTAGGGGAGCGGCGCTGGTATAAAAACTTCGATCGATTACTGCAAGCTTATGCGAGCAATCCAGCTTTTTGCCGTGATTTTGATCTGCGTTGTTTTGGAGCGATCCCACTGACGAATCAAGAATTAGAATTGATCGATCGATTGGGTTTACCACGTAAAAATATTCAATGGCAGACCGGCAATGATGGGGAGTTGGTGGGGCTTTATCAACAGGCTGCACTATTTGTTTATCCTTCGCTATACGAAGGATTTGGCTATCCACCTTTAGAGGCAATGGCCGCAGGTTGCCCGGTGGCTTGTGCCAATACGAGCTGTTTCCCCGAGACTGTGGCTAATGCTGCGGAGTTGTTTGATCCTTATAGTGTAGAAGCGATCGCTCAGGCCATCCAAAATGTTTTGTATGATAGCGTTCGATCAACTGAGCTGATTGAATTGGGCAAGCAAAATATTCAGCGTTTTTCTTGGGATCGGTGTGCGGCAGAACATCATCAGGTTTATCAGTCACTGGTGAATTGATTGGTGAATTAGCCCAAAATCTTTTGCAAGAATTTTTGGCGATGTTCGGGAGTGGCTCCATAAGTAAGCAAAGCTTGGCGATGCTGGCTAGTACCGTAGCCTTTATGTCGATCGAGTCCGTATTCAGGATATTTTTCAGCCCACTGACAGATTAAGTCATCGCGGTAGACCTTGGCTAGAATGCTGGCGGCGGCGATCGAGACTGATCGATCGTCTCCCTGAATCAAAGTCACTTGGTCAATGTGGAGGTTGGGAACTCGATCACGTCCATCAACCAAACAAATTTCTGGTAAAGTTTGCAGTCCTTGCACAGCTCTGGTCATTGCCAGTAAGGTCGCACCGCGAATATTCAGGGTGGCTATTTCGGTGACAGTGGCGCAGCCAATATGGTAGCTTTGGGCAACTTCTTTAATCAGCTTAGCTAATTCGGTACGTCGATCGGCGCTGAGTTTTTTGCTGTCCTTGACCCCGGCGATAATGAGTTGAGCATAAGCCTTCATGGGCAAAATAACGGCGGCTGTGACCACTATTCCAAACAACGCCCCTCGCCCCACTTCATCAATTCCAGCGATCGGGCTGGCATCAACGGTGAGTTCGTAATAATTATCTGGAGTAAGTTGCGATTTGCCCATAAGTCATAGCTTAGCAATATTTTTGCACGATTCTAAATCTTCGGCTAACATGACAAAATCCTATGGTGATTCAGAGATGGCACGTAAACGCAGCTTTCGACGACAGCAGTTAGTTCAAATCAAAAACCAGGATGGCAAGTTCGAGATCCCTAATATGGGAGCTTGGCATACCTATTGGCGTGACCCTTATCATTTGTTTTTGACAATTCCGTGGGTGGGTTTTGTCGGAACGATTGTGGTGGCTTATTTGGTAATAAATACGCTGTTTGCTGTGCTGTATTTATTGGGAGGCGATTGTTTAGAGACTGCCAGACCGGGTAATTTTAGTGATGCTTTCTTTTTTAGTGTGCAGACTTTGGCTTCGATCGGCTATGGCGCAATGCACCCCACAACTTTTTATGCCAACTGCGTGGTGACTGCTGAGTCGATCGTGAGTTTGTTGTTGGTAGCGGTGGTGACTGGTTTGGCTTTTGCTCGATTTTCGCATCCGATCGCCAAGGTGTTATTTAGTAACGAAGCAGTGATTGCTCCCTACAACGGTACGCCGACTTTGATGTTTAGGATCGCCAATGAACGTCAAAACATGATTATTGAGGCGCAGTTGCAGGTGTATTTGTTGGTGG
>JAYUSV010000104.1:0-2535 GCA_043755495.1 Synechococcales cyanobacterium | reverse complement strand
TGTAATACCCGACAGGCGATCGTCCCAGCACCGCGCAATAGCACCGTACCCCCTCGATTACCCAACTGCTCATAGATATGATCATGGGGTTCATAGGCATTGACTACTAGCTGAAAATCTTTGGTACGCTGGCGATAGTCTTGCAAATCAGGCAAAAACTCTACCGCCGGATAACCAGTGGCTAAATGCAGATAACTAGTCACCATAATGGCATAATTATTGCCTTGGTTATACAGCAAAGCATAACGACCATCAGTGGTCTGGCGAATAGTTTGCACCATGGCATAGCGCAGCATTTTTTGCCAGCCAATTCGGGCAGCTTCTCGATCGACCGCCTGCAATACCTGTTCATCCACTGGGCCGTAGGAATTTTCTAGCAAGGGCTCCGCCAAGAGCTGCCACAAAATTTGCAGTCCCGGTACAAATTGGCCGCGCCCCAACTTCCGCATAGCTTCTCGCACGCCATAGCCAGGAAACCCCCAAATATTATCGGGACAAGCATCCGACTGAGAACGCAAGCGCTCTCGGTCAGAGACATGAGCATTTAAGCAAAGCTGGCGATAGCGGCCATGAACTGATTTTTCGGGGCTAAGCACCGCAATATTTGCAGCTTTTACCCCGGCAATCCGCAGCAGATCTACCCAAGCAAAACTACCAAAACCGCCGCCTACTGTGCCATATTCTACGATTTCTACTTTCAGACCAGTGGCATGGATATCATCAATGCTGACCTGTTGCTGGTGAAAAATCTGGGGTAAAAAAGCATTTTGCTGATTGTCATTACCCGGTCTGGTGATGTAGGGGTCGGGGATATTAGTGACTGGGTTAAACAGAATTTTAGAGCTATTAGCAGCTTCACCAACTTCCAGGATGGTCACGACATAGCTGCCAATTCCCAGCCGATCGCCCGCTTTTAAAGATCCCTGAATCTGTTTGCTGCCATTGATTTCGATCCCATTGCTGCTCTGTTGATCGGCAACAAGCAACAAGCCATTTTCTTCATCTAACAGCACATGAAAGCGCGAAATCTGCCCATCATTGAGCTGAATCCGCGATACTCGTCGCTCGGCAATTGTGCTAGGCAACTGCGAAAATTCTCGCCCGATGGCGATCGGGGTATTTAGTACCGGGCTGCGAAGCTCTCCGGTAGCTGGATCTTTCCAGGTAAGACTAATTTGCATGAGTTCTTGAACACCGCCACCACCACAATCGCCAAGTATACATTACTGGTCTGAGGCATTGGCAGGAGGTTTTACCAGTAAGCACTTTACCGCGAAAATTCTGGAGACTTGCGAGCGGCACTGGGAATGGTGGGTAGACCTTCCACATCTGTTACCGGCTGAAACAGCATTTTAGAGCTGTTAGTGGCTGCTCCCACATTAGTAATAGTCATTACATAACCAGCTACTGTGAGCCGATCTCCAGGATTCAAATATCCTCGCAACTGCTTATTGCCATTGATCTCAATGCCATTGCTGCTATTGTGATCGATCGCCACCAACAGGCCATTTTCTTCGTCTAGAAAAACATGAATCCGCGAAACTTCGCCATCATCCAACCGAATTCTTGATACTCGCTTACCGCCAATCCTGCGGGGCAACTGCGAAAAATCGCGCCCAATGGCGATCGGGGTATTAAGTACTGGGGTGAGAATTTCACCGGTCACAGGATCTTGCCAAGTCAGACTAATTTCCATGGTTTTAAAGAACTAATTATTGGCTAGATATGCGTTGAGTAGCTGCGACTTATTTTACAGGATATCTTTTCTTTTTTGTAACCATGCAGTGATGGATAAATAGACGCTAGTATGCGCCAAAAGTACCAACCAATTGATCGCCAAGTTGCCAAAGGTTTGCTCATAGGCAATTCCGGTAGGAAACGGCATGTCTTCTAGCACTTTCGTTTGCATCGCTTCTGGTAATAGCTTATTAATATTAATCACCGTGCCATAGGCTCCGATCGACCAGCGGCTAAGCATTAGCCACGAAATCCAGGTGCCTAAATTTTGCAGCTTGAACATGACCCCCGAGAAAATAATTTGGGGCAGCAAGATCAAGGGAAAGGTGCTGTTGGCCTGACTACTATTGCCTACTGCCGCCGATACCAATAGTCCTAAAGAAAAGCTGGTAGTCAGTGTCAAAAAGGTGGTGATGGTCATCCCCACCACCCAATTGATCAAATCGGTAGAATTCAGCTTAAAGCTCAAACCAACCGTGACCACAATTAAAACAGTTTGGATCAAGGCTAAACCCAACAAAACTCCCACTTTGGAAGCAATGTAAGAAACAATCCGCAGGTTTACCAACCGCTCCCGCAGATAAATCGCCGATTCTTTAACTACTTCTTGCAAGGAGCTAGACAGACCCACCCACAGGGCCGCACAGGTAAAAACTAGTAAGACCTGTAAAGCTAGCCCTGGCAAGGCTACATCGGCTTTGCTGCCCAACACGAAAGGATCTTTGTCCCGCAGAGCTAAATTGATCATGCCAATTCCAACCGGAGCCGTGACTAAGGCCAAAATTAAGCTCACTCGAT
>JAYUSV010000103.1:0-7400 GCA_043755495.1 Synechococcales cyanobacterium | reverse complement strand
TTCCCTTGGCGGGCGATCGGGCGGCACTGATATCAGCAAATTCATGAAGGAGTTCAACGAGAAATTCACCTATGAACAAATGCTTGAAACAGTGGTTTATCCTACATACGATCAGTATTTCACCGAGGCAGATATCAAAGGAATGATTGCCTTCTATAAAACACCGACCGGAGAAAAAGTGATTTCTGTTACTCCTCAGCTCACTCAAACTATCTTCAAACGCACATTTGAGGTTCTCACACCATACATCACAGAAATTACCGACAAAATGAAGAAACCGACAAGGCAAAGAATAAAGAAATAATGGGTACCAATATAGTTATCTTTATGACTAAAAAAAAGGAGTCAATATTGACTCCTTTTTTGATAGATTTAAAAATCTAGACCTTAGCTGCTGCTTTTAAATCATCAACCCTATCAGTTTTTTCCCAAGGTAAATCTAAGTCATTACGACCAAAATGTCCGTAGGCAGCCACATCTTGATAAAAACGACCATTGCGTTCACTGGGCAACTTGCGGAGTGAGAAAGCAGCCAGAATTCCGGCAGGACGCAGCTCAAAATGCTTTTCGATCAGGTCGAGGATAGTGTCATCATCAATTTTGCCAGTGCCGAAAGTATCTACCAAAATACTGACGGGGCGAGCAACGCCGATCGCGTAACTGAGCTGAACTTCGCACTTATCGGCTAAACCAGCAGCCACAATATTTTTAGCCACATGGCGACAAGCATAAGCAGCCGATCGATCGACCTTAGTCGGATCCTTACCAGAGAAAGCGCCACCACCATGACGAGAGTAACCGCCATAAGTATCGACAATAATCTTGCGACCAGTCAAACCAGCATCCCCTTGAGGGCCGCCAATTACAAACTTACCGGTGGGGTTCACCAAGTACTTAGTAGTGGCATCGGGCTTGATCGATAGCTCTGCAAAAACTGGTTCTACAACCTGTTTCCATAGTTCGTCTTTAATTTTTTGCTGAATACCCAGATCATCACTAATGCCTGTAACAGTAGGATCGTGTTGGGTGGAAAGCAAAATGGTATCAACGGCTACGGGCTT
The DNA here is from genome assembly GCA_043755495.1 of Synechococcales cyanobacterium. Classification (GTDB taxonomy): domain Bacteria; phylum Cyanobacteriota; class Cyanobacteriia; order Cyanobacteriales; family Chamaesiphonaceae; genus JAAFHZ01. The sequence continues at coordinate 6,339 of JAYUSV010000103.1, read as the reverse complement.
ACCTTCTTCGTAGGCGATCGTAACTTGAGTTTTACCATCGGGGCGCAGGTAAGGCATTTGGCCGTTTTTGCGCACCACAGCCATCTGTCTGGCCAAACGGTGAGCCACGCTGATCGGCATCGGCATTAGTTCGGGGGTTTCGTTGCAGGCATAGCCAAACATGATTCCCTGGTCGCCAGCGCCGATTTTGTCGAAGCTGTCGTTGCTGTCTTGAGATTCTTGGGCATCATTAACACCCTGAGCAATGTCGGGGGACTGTTGATCGAGGGCGATCAGTACTGAGGCGCTGGTAGCGGAGAATCCGTTATCGGCATCGGTGTAACCGATTTCTGCGATCTTGGCACGGGCGAGGTCGATGTAATTGACCTGAGCCTTGCTGGTGATTTCGCCAGTGATTAGTACTAGTCCGGTATTGACTACGACTTCTGCGGCTACCCGGCTAGCGGGATCTTGCTGCAGAAGCGCATCGAGAATGGTGTCAGAGATTTGGTCGCAGATTTTGTCTGGATGACCTTCGGTGACAGATTCTGAAGTAAAAAGATAACGACGAGCCAAGAACATTCCTCCTAAATAGAGTGAATAGCAAGTAAACCTGCTGTGTTTACACAACTTTATCAGGTTGTTTGGTCTGCCGATCGTTTAGGTTGGTGTTTTTGGTTTGATCGCTGGGAATTGCCGCCCACATCTAAATTACTATTTGCCGCTGAGAATTTTGGCGGCGGCGGCGACTCCGGCTCCGTTGCTGTTGCCGGTACCCAATTCGGCTAGGGTGCCTTCTAGAGCTGCTATGGCGCTGAGAATATCTCGATCGCACACAAAGCCCAAATGACCGATGCGGAAGACTTGGCCGCTGAGGTGATCTTGGCCGCCAGCTAAAACAATGTCGTACTTCTTCTTCATTACTTTACGAATTTCTTCGGCAGCAGTCGTCGAAACTGCGGTGATCGCGGGGCTGCCATGACCATCGGGAGCATAGAGATCGAGACCCATCGCTTGGACGGCGGCACGACAGGCATCACGATGGCGATGGTGACGGGCAAAAATGTTTTCTAGCCCTTCTTTTTTCATCATGGCTAAAGAAGCTTGTAGCGCGAAGATCAGGTTAACTGCTGGTGTGAAGGGAGCACCATCTTTGCGATATTTGCCCAGATCTAGATAAAACTTAGGAATTTTGGCAGTTTTGTAAGCTTCCCAGGCTTTAGCGCTAACCGAGACAAAGCCCATACCGGGGGGAACCATGAAACCCTTTTGAGAACCAGAACAAACTACATCTAAGCCCCAGGCATCGATCGGCACATTAGTAGCACCCATACTGGTAACAGCATCGACAATAATCAATGCGCCGTGGGCTTGAACATGTTTATTGATGGTTTCGAGGTCATTAATTACGCCCGTGGAGGTCTCGCTGTGGGTAACAATTACACCTTTGATTGCCTTACCGCTATCAGCAGTCAAAGCAGCCTGCACATCGCCAGGATTAATTGGCTGACCCCAAGGAGCGGTGACTTCTACTACATCTAGGCCAAAGGCTTTAGAGACTAGTACCCAGCGTTCACCAAACTTGCCATTGTGGATTACTAGGACTCGATCGCCGGGGCTAAAAAAGTTAATGATCCCTGCTTCCATGGTGCCTGTACCGGAGGCAGTGAGCAACAGTAATTCGTTGGTAGTTTGGAACAACCATTTAAGATTTTCGGTAACGTCAGCTTGAATCTGGATGAACTCACCGCTGCGGTGCCCGATTGGGTGCTTAGCTAAAGCTAATAGCACATTCTCTGGCACCGGGGTGGGGCCAGGAATCATCAACATCAATTTATTTTCCATGAGGTTCCCTTTTATTCGTGCGCCTTAATACTGGCGACTAACTCAGAGAAATTATCTTAACGCGGATCGATCAAGTTATTTTATCAGTTGTCTTACCAGTTATTTTAATCCGTGGGAACTGTGAGCTAGCGACCGAGGCCAAATATTTGGTAAACGGACAGGATTATCGGCTGGCAGCACATTTAACGACACCTCTAAATCCACCGTGGGGCTGTGGCGATACCAACCTCGGGGCAGGCCACGACGGGTTTGGGCAATCGAAATTTTCTGGAATTCCAATTCTTGACGTAACTCAGTGACATCGCGGCGGATTCCCAACAGGTTAATTTGGCCACGAAACTGTTCGATTCCTTTGATAGCAGGCATCACAGATTTACCCCCTTGAGATCGATCGGTGCTACGACGGGGGTATTTAAACCCCAATGGTGTTCCACTTCAAGTTGACGACGTAGACAGTCTTCTTCCAGCAAACGCTGCTGAGAAATTGCTTTACGCATGGTCACAATAAGCTGCTGCACTTGTTGCCGTACTTGAGGATCTTGATCATCCGAGTTGGGCAAAGTTTGCTTTTCTAGGATTTGCAGCACCAGCTCGTAGTGGATCAAAGAAGGTAGTTGAATTTTACTCACGTCAAAAACCCGATGATAGTTTGGATGGAAAGCGATTTTACGCAAATAACTCAGCGATTGCCTGAGCTGGGTCTGGTTGTTTTACCAAAGATTCACCGATCAAAACAGCGGCAGCTCCGGCCACTCGCACAGTCTCTAGGTCTACAGGTTGATGAATGCCCGATTCACTTATTACCAAGATATCGCGTTCTGCTAAAGCTACACCATATTTCTTCAGCAGGTCAACCGTAGTCTGAAGCGAAACGCTGAAATCTGTCAGGTTACGATTGTTAATACCTAACAGTTCCACGCCATCTAGCTGCAAAACTCTTTCCAGTTCTTCGGCACTATGAACTTCAATCAGAGCAGTCATGCCCAAAGCCTTGATGATTTTAAGGAAATAACGCAGGTCACTATCGGGCAAAATTGCCGCGATTAATAAAACAGCATCGGCTCCATGCTTGCGTCCCAAATATATTTGGTAGGGATAAATAATAAACTCTTTGCAGAGTAATGGTAGATCTACAGTCGATCGAACCAAGCTGAGGTTTTCAAAGCCACCTTGAAAGAACTTTTCATCGGTAAGTACCGAAAGACAAGCCGCGCCACCTGCCACATAGGATTGGGCGATCGCCACTGGGTCAAAGCCTGCTCTAATTACACCTTTGCTGGGCGAAGCTTTTTTGACCTCGGCAATTAAAGCAGGCTGGCGAGGGCTATTGCGCAATGCGGCAAGGAAATTACGGACGGGCGGGGCGATCGCGGCCACCTGTTCGCGCAGCAAATTCAAGGGGGTTTTCTCTCGCCAACGAGCCACTTCCCGCTCTTTCTGCCAGACTATTTCTTCCAAAATGTTCTGGGGCTGGTTATCTGGCACTTTGATCTGATATTCCAAAGTCTCGATACTGACTGGGATACCGGGCTGAACGCGACGAATTTGCATAGGATCAAAAATTGTAGGGCAAACGAAATATTGATTTGCTAGTGAGCAAAAGCCGCCCGCTTAAAAGCATCATCCAAAACCTCCGACAGAGTAGGATGAGCATGAGTCAACTGCGCCATATACTGCACCGACTGCCGCGCAGCAATTGCATTAGCCGCTTCCTGAATCAAATCAGAAGCATGTAACCCAATAATATGAGTCCCCAAAATCTCCCCAGTATCAGCGCGATAGACAACCTTACACATGCCATCCGCCTCACCTTCCGCAATCGCCTTAGAATTACCCTTAAAATAACTCTTAGCAGTAGCCACAGTATAGCCAGCAACAGCAGCCTGCTCCTTAGCCTGTGCCTCAGTCAACCCCACAAAACTAATTTCTGGGTGAGTAAAAGCCGCCGCCGGAATACTCTGATAATCCACCGTCTTCGGGCGACCACAAATATTCTCCACCGCCGCAATTCCCTGAGTTGCCGCCGTATGCGCCAGCATCATCTTGCCAGTCGCATCGCCGATCGCCCACAAATGCGGCACCTGCACCCCATCAGCCAAAACCTGTAAATGATCATCGATCGGCACAAACCCCCGATTGAGAGTCACCCCCACCGATTCTACATTCAATTTTTTGGTATCAGGAACCCGCCCCGTAGCCACCAAACAAGCATCAACTTCCAACACCTCTACAATTTCCTTGGTCTTAGCATCAGCCAAATGAATCTGCACCGGAGTACCAGGAATAATCTTCATCGCCAACACCCCAGACCTGGTTTCAATATCTCGCGGCTTAATCAAAATTCGTTCAGCTAACGTGGCAATATCTCGATCGAATCCCGGCATCAACTGATCCAAGGCTTCAATAATAGTTACCTCCGAACCCAAAGCCGTATAGACATCTGAAAATTCCAAACCAATATAACCGCTCCCAATAATCGCCACCCAATCTGGCACAGACTCTAGCTTAATGGCATCATCACTAGTAAACACCGTCTTCCCATCAAGCTCAATTCCCGGTGGCACAAACGGCACCGAACCAGAAGAAATAATAATATCTTTGCCAGTAATAGTTTTTTCACCCTCTGGGGTAGTAATGGTGACTTTTTGCTCACCAACAATTTTCCCCCAGCCCTTAATCACCTCCACACCCAACCGCGTCATACTATTGGTCAAATCACCCCGCAGCTTATTCACCGTATTACCAGCATGGGCAGCGATTGCCGATCGATCATAATTCACCGCACCCAGCGTAATCCCCAGCATCTTCAAATGGTGTTCATTACGCATTTCTCGCACCCGTCCAGCGGCTGCTAGCAAAGCCTTAGAAGGTATACAGCCCCGGTTTACACAGGTTCCACCCATATCGCCACCCTCAATAATTGCAGTCTTCAAACCACAACTCACCGCGTGCAATGCGGCACCATGGCCACCAACACCGGCTCCGATAATTACTAAATCATAGTCAAACTGTTGGCTCACGGTCATTTCTCCTGAAACTCCTGCAAAATGCGTCTTCTCATCTTCACTCTGACAGACATCACTTGTCAAATGTGAGGCAAAAAAAGGATTTCTATTTCTATCGTAATTAATTATCACCTGGGGATCTGGAGCAATCTCTTCTACACTAAGGCAGGTCAATGATTCTGGGATAGAATAAGGTGGTGGTCAAAGCGCGATCAATCACCGCCAAATGCCAAGAATGTTAGAATGCCCGTTATGAACCAAGTAGACTACCTGCGCATCAGTCTGACCGATCGCTGCAACTTCCGCTGCCAGTACTGTATGCCAGTGGGCGAAAAAATCCAGTACCAGCCCCATCCTGAGCTATTGAGCAACCATGAAGTTTTAACCTTAGTACGCGATGTCTTTGCACCAGTCGGTTTCAAGCACTTTCGGTTGACCGGTGGTGAGCCATTGATTCGATCGAACATCATAGATCTAGTCTCCAAAATTGCCCATCTCCCCAGCACCCAAGATCTATCGCTCACCACCAACGGCTGGCTACTGGCAGATATGGCAGCAGATTTATATAGTGCCGGGTTGCGCCGGATCAATATTAGTTTGGATTCTCTGAATCCAGCAACCTTTGCTAAAATCACTGGTCGTTCCACCAAAGATACCTGGGACAAAGTATGGAAAGGGATTCAAACAGCTCATCAGGTGGGCTTCGATCCATTAAAGCTGAATGTGGTGGTGATTCCGGGGGTGAATGATGGCGAGGTTTTAGAGTTAGCAGAACTGTCGATCGATCGCAATTGGCACATTAGATTTATTGAATTTATGCCAATCGGTAATGACTTATTATTTTTAGAACGGGGCTGGATTGATTCGGAGATGATCCGGCAGCAAATCCGCGATCGCTGGGGCTTGGAAGCTGCCCAGGTTAAAGGCAATGGCCCTGCTGATATTTTTCAAATTCCGGGAGCTAAAGGAACTTTGGGTTTTATTAGTCAAATGTCAGAATGCTTCTGCGATCGCTGCAATCGGGTGCGTCTCTCAGCCGATGGCTGGCTGCGGCCTTGTTTGTTAAATGAAACTGGCCAACTAGATTTAAAAACTTCCCTGCGTCAAGGAGTTAGTGTGATGGCTCTTCAAGAGCAAGTCCGTAACTTGCTAGTTCTCAAAGCTGATATTAATTACAAAGAGCGAGAATCAGGCAGTATAACAAGTAGCTATGGCCGCACTATGTCTCAAATTGGAGGCTAAAGAATATTGCTGAAACCAAGAATTTTCATCAGAGTAAATATTTTTCCATTGACAAATATCAGAATGATTGTAAATCTTGATTTTTGGCAGCAGCAAGTGTTGAGCTTTCTAATTTCTAGCCTCAACTATTCCTCCTGCTTGCAGTAGAAGCTGCAATTCTGTATTGGGAAAGTAAGTATTCAGGTCAGAAGAGATAGAGGGTGCTTTGATGGTGATAAGCTAGGAAGCGAAGGAGGACACACCAATGACACCAACGGAACTAGAGCAA
>JAYUSV010000102.1:0-2536 GCA_043755495.1 Synechococcales cyanobacterium | reverse complement strand
TGCTGAGGCGGAGCGAGCTGATGCTGAGGCGGAGCGAGCTGATGCTGAAGCGGAAAAAGTTAGGTTGTTAAGAGAGAGGTTAAGAGATTTAGGACTTGATTAGAGTGAGGTTTTTGGCTGGGAGCCAGGATGGTGCTGGGGGAACTTCCCCCCAGTCCCTCCGTTGGAGGGCGGAACGCCGCCCTCCAAGCCTCCCTGCGTAGGGGTTGATCTTGCTGAGTTGGTGCGTTGTCTTGGTTGATCGGGCTAAGTGAGGATGGTTGCCCGTGCAGTGCAAGGCCCGCCCTTCACAGGCGGGCAACACTTGCGCACGGCAACTGCGCGACAACGCTGGTTGACGAATTTAGAGTTTTTGGGTTTGTGGATGATTTTGGGGGTTGGGTTTGATGTTTTTTAGGGATATGGAAAAAGCCGAGGAATTTCCTCGGCTTTTTGATTAGTTTACTTTTTGAAGATTACCACTGGACTTGGAAGTCGTTGACTGTGAGGGCTGGTGCTCCTTGGGCTGTGGCGAATTGGCTGCCTTGTCCTAGTCCTGCTTCTGCGCCGTTGGCGTTGTAGAAAATGTTGCCGTTGCTGGAGTTGTAGATAATTTTGGCGGTGCCACAGGCTGCTGCGTTGTATATTGCCTATGGCAACGCTACGCGAACGGCTTCGTTGGAGACGCTGGCGAAGTCGGCGGCTTGGAGGGTGCCGTAGTAGCCGAAGCCGCCGATGAGGCAGGAGCTAATGCCGATCGAGTCTTAGCCTGAGGTGAAGTCGGTGATGGTAGATGTGCCCACTACTGCTGCGTCGTAGCCTGGTAGGCCAGCGGGGGCTTGGAAGGTGAAGGTGTTATTGAAAACATCATTTCTTGAGACAGCAAGAGAGAAAATAGGTCAGTTATTTATTGGGTGATGTACTATAAATTAAGTCGAGAACTAGATATTTAATTAGTAGAGGTCGAAACAGTTATGATGGAAACAACCCTTTGGATTGCTGAAAATATTGTTAGTGCTGGGGAAAAGATTTATGAAAGTAATATTAGACAAGTTGTAGAAACCCCTGACAACATCGGCAAAATGCTGACATTAGATGTAGAAACTGGCGAATATCGGATTCATGACAGGGGCATGGAGATTGCTTTGGAATTGAAGCAGCAAAGACCAATGGCGAAGTTGTATACGTTGAAAATTGGTTATGAGGTAGGTGCTTCTTTTGGTGGACTAGGTGAGCGGAAGCAAAAATGATTTTAGGTGAGTTCGTAGATGGCAAGATAGTTGTACCTGTGATCTTTTGTTTAGATATTTCAACCGACTTGACAATTGGTTTTGTGCTGGATACGGGTTTCAATAACTGTTTAGCTTTGCCGCCTTCAGCAGTTGCTGCATTAAATTTACAGTTTTATTCAATGATGACAATCAGGCTGGCGGATGGTAGTCAGTCTTTAATCCAAACTTATACGGCTAAGGTTAGGTGGGATGGTCGCGAGGAGTTGGTGATGGTGTTGGCAACGGGTACTAAACCTTTGTTAGGAACTTTGTTGATGCAAGGATTTCGATTAACGGCAGAGTTTGTAAGGAGTGGTACTGTTAGCATCGAGAAAATCTGAACATTATCCCGATCAGCCTTTTAGTTAGATTTTGGCTACTCGCTGTGGTTCAAATTCGCTGCGTCGTTGGACGGCTTCTCCTTCTTTGGAATTTGGTTTAGTCCACCCAGATTGACTCAGAAAGTTGATGATTTGCCGCTGGGTTTGGTGGCGCGGGTTAGTTTGCTTTCTTTGGAGCGGGTGGAGGATTTGGGGGTGGCGCTTTTAGATTTTTCTTCTGTGGATGATTTGGTTGGTTGGTTGGGTTAGGAGGTTTTGGTTGGGTTGGGTTTTCTGGTTGGGAACCAGATGGTGCTGGGGGAGGCTTCCCCCAGACCCCCCGTTGAAGGGACGGAACGCCTCCCCTCAAACTCCCCTACGTAAGGGTTGATCTTGCTGAGTTGGCGCGTTGTCTTTACTGATCTGTTTGAAGTGGAGATAGTTGCCGCAACTGCGCGACAACGCTGGTTGGTGGGTATGGAAATTGAGTTTGTGGGTTTCGTTGAAAAAGCCCCAGGAAAACCCTGGGGCTTTTTGGGTTTAGGTTACTTTTTGAGAGTTACCATTGGACTTGGAAGTCGTTGACGGTGAGGGCTGGTGTGCCTTGGACTACGGCGAATTAGCTGCCTTTGCCTAAGCCTGCTGTTGCGCCGTCGGCGTTGTAGTAGAGGTCGCCGTTGCTGGAGTTGTAGATGATTTTGGCGCTGCTGCCTGCTGCGGCGTTGAATTCGCTGACGCTGGTGACGACTGCGAAGTCAGCGGCTTGGAGGGTGCCGTAGTAGCCGAAGCCACCGATGAGGCAGGCGCTGATGCCGATGGTGTCTTGGCCTGGGGTGAAGTCGGTGATGGTGAAGGTGCCGACTACTGCTGCGTGTAGCCTGGTAAGCTTGCGGGGGCTTGGAAGCTGAAGGTGTCGTTGCCTAATATTTTCTTTTGTATTTAGTGTTTTCGTTTTGGCATCATTGT
>JAYUSV010000101.1:0-2537 GCA_043755495.1 Synechococcales cyanobacterium | reverse complement strand
AACCTTGGCGACCTTTGAAATTACGATTCGACGAAGAAGCGCTGATTTGGCGACCAACTAGTTTATCGGGGTTCATGGCCAGACACATCGAGCAACCGGCTTCCCGCCACTCAAAGCCTGCTTCCGTGAATATTTTGTCCAGTCCTTCGGCTTCGGCCTGTACTTTCACCCGCTCAGAACCGGGGACGATGAACGCCTTGATGCCATCAGCTACATGTCTGCCTGCTGCCACTCTAGCAGCTTCGCGCAGGTCGCTAATGCGGCCATTAGTGCAACTGCCGACAAAACATACATCTACTTTCGTACCTACCAAAGATTGGCCGGGTTGTAGATCCATATATTGATAGGCTTCCTTGGCCGTCTCTTTTTCCGCATCAGGAATGGCATCGAGCATGGGGATATTTTCACTGATCGAAATCCCCTGACCTGGAGTAATGCCCCAGGTTACTGTAGGAGCAATATCAGCGGCATCAAATACTACCACGTCATCGTAGACCGCCTGAGCATCACTGCGCAGACTGTTCCACCATTGCACCGCTTCATCCCACTGTTGACCTTTGGGCGCAAAATCTCGACCGGCCAAATAATCGTAGGTAACTTGGTCGGGGTTCACATAACCGCACCGAGCACCGCCTTCGATCGACATATTACAAACGGTCATCCGTTCTTCCATGTTCATTTTGTCGAAAGTAGTTCCAGCAAACTCGTAGGCATAGCCCACCCCACCGTTTACGCCTAGTTTACGAATAATGTGCAGCGCTACGTCTTTGGCATAGACTCCCGGAAATAATTTGCCGTTGACTTCCACCCGGCGTACTTTGAGCTTACTCAAAGCCAAAGTCTGAGAAGCCAAAACATCGCGCACTTGGCTGGTGCCAATGCCAAAAGAAATTGCGCCAAATGCACCGTGGGTGGAAGTATGGCTATCTCCACAGGCGATCGTCATGCCGGGCTGAGTTAAGCCCTGCTCAGGAGCGATTACATGAACAATACCCTGGCTACCAGAGCCGACATTATAAAAACGAATATTGTATTCTTTGGTATTGCGCTCTAGGTGCTGAATCATTTCCTCCGCCAAACCATCGGCAAAAGGTCGTGCCTGGTTCTCGGTGGGTACAATATGATCAACGGTCGCCACGGTACGGTCGGGATACATTACCTTCAAATTGCGTTCGCGCAACATGGCAAAGGCTTGGGGACTGGTCACTTCATGTACGAGGTGGAGTCCAATGAAAAGCTGGGTTTGACCAGAGGGCAGAGTGCCCACGTTATGTAATTCCCAAACTTTATCGAACAATGTACTCTTACTCATAACTGCCAGCTCTCAAGAATTGTGGATAGATTTTATCTATTTATGGTCAGCATTGCACAGTTTTTTGCGTTAGTTCACGATTTAATCAATTAGTTTAATAATTACAGAATTGCGATCTGGCGGCAGAAATTAGAAAAGCTTATTATTGGAAATAGACCTTGGAGGAGGGCGCAAGATGTTAGTAATATTGACTGATCGACAAGTTTTAAATCCCCAATCAATCTGTCCAGGCTGTTTGTGGGCCAGTAGTCAGGGCGAGCCGCGCTGGCAACAAAAGCGACTGGGCTGTGGGCGATTAGTGCGCGATCGAACATTGTTAGATCAGCCGCCTGCTTATGAATGCCAGATGGGTTTTCAGTTAGTGGATGTAGAAAAGTTTTAAGGCTAGAGCAATGTTCGATGCTGCGCGGTTAACTCCAAATAAATATGCTCCAATCTTACCGGCTGGCGAGAAACTGCGTCCATCTGCACTCCGGCAAAAACAGCCAAAATTTCTTGCAGGTCGTAATGCGTGGGCAACCAAAAAGCCAAGTCATTACTATATCGTCGGGGTTGCCAGCCCTGCTGTTCGGCTAGCTCGATCGCCAAATCTTCCTGCTCAGTCTTAATAATTAGCACTTCCTGCCCCGGCATCACGGTGCTGAGTTGATCAATGCTGCCTTCGGCGATCAAATGGCCATTTTTGAGGATGCCAATGCGTTGACAGAGTCGTTCGGCTTCTTCTAGTAAGTGAGTGGTCAAAAGAACAGTGATCTGCTGCTGTTGCAAATTGCGAATTAACTCCCAGATCTCGTAACGGGCTTCTACATCTAAGCCAGTCGTGGGTTCATCTAAGATTACCAATTTGGGATGATGTACTAACGCCAAGGCCATACTTAGGCGGCGTTGCATCCCGCCACTGAGGTTTTCGACCACCGAGTTGGCTCGATCGAGTAAGTTCACTAAAATCAAACATTCCCGCACCCGCTGCTTGCGTTCTGCGCTTGATAAACCATAGATACGAGCAAAGAAATTTAGGTTTTCAGCGCAGGTCAAATTTTTATACATCAGGTTTTCTTGGGGCACCACTCCGATCAGCCTTTTGGTTTCCGCTGAAATATTGCAGCCTGCAATTTGCACCTGGCCGCTATCAAACTGCAACAAGTTACAGAGAATATTGATGGTGGTCGTTTTGCCAGCACCGTTAGAGCCAATCAGACCGTATACTTCTCCGGGAGGAATTTGC
>JAYUSV010000100.1:0-2545 GCA_043755495.1 Synechococcales cyanobacterium | reverse complement strand
TGGGTAGTGTGGGAAGAAGATGGCAAGTACCCAGATATTATTATCGAGCTGCTATCAGAATCGACCGCAGAAGTAGATAGAACCACCAAAAGAGAACTTTACCAAGACCGCTTTCGTACACCAGAGTATTTCTGGTTCGACCCTGAATCTCTAGAATTTGTTGGCTTACGGCTCATCGGCAACCGCTACCAAGAAATACCCAATCAGCCACAAGGCAAATGGAGCGAGACGCTAGAGCTTTACTTGACCATACTAGATGGTCAACTGCGGTTCTTTAAAACCAATGGAGAATTGGTTCCCACTCCCCAAGAGTCTGCTGTGCGTTCGGGTGAAGCGGTGATACAAGCCCAACGGGAATCAGATTTGGCTAAGCAGGAATCGGCTATTGCCAAACAAGAAGTTCAGCAACTCAAAGCAAAACTGCGAGAACTTGGCATTGATCCTAGCTAATGAACTGGATGTTGAAGTTGAATGAATAGCAGCCAATATGTATGATTTCAGCTATTTTTCTGTAGTCAGTTAGAATAAACTGGGTAGTCTTTACTTATGGCCATTAAAATGGCACTTCTTACTAAAATCCCTCCCCAACCATTTAGAGCAATGACAGAGCGGCAAATTAAGTTTCTTGATCGCAAGCAGGATGTAGATCTACAACAGTTGCAATCACTGTTTAATGCCCACGCCTTTTGGGCAAAAAGCCGATCGATCAAAGATTTGCAAATCATGATCGACCACAGTGAACCCACAATTTCGATGTGGGATGACCAAAAACTGATTGGCTTTGCTCGATCAACCTCTGATGGCATCTACCGAGCAATGATTTGGGATGTAGTAATTGACGAAACTTATCGCGGATTTGGTCTGGGCAGGCGCTTGGTAGATACTTTGATTCATCATCCTAAGTTAGCGAGAGTAGAACGGGTTTACTTAACCACCAGTCACCAGCAAAATTTCTATGAACGTTTGGGTTTTGTGCGCAACGACACGGCTACGATGATTCTAGATCGCTGCTTAGCAATAGAGATGTTGCATAGTACAGCGGTGGAATTTTAGAACTCATATGATATGCCAGAACTATCTGAACTGCCTTACTTACCCTACATCGATGAACAGGGCTTAATTCCCATTTTCCCGCCACGTCAGGTGGGAGTTTTTGCGATCTTTGATGCCGAGCAGCACCTCCAGCTTGTAGGCTATTCACGGGATATTTTTATTAGTCTGAAACAACATTTGGTGCGTCAGCCCCAGGCTTGCCAGTGGGTGAAGATTCATTTGATCGATAAGCCTAATCGCACTATTTTGGAAGAAATTGTGGCGGCTTGGACAGCGGGACAGAATTCACCAGGGAATGGTGAGGCAGCACAGGAGTGGCAAGAGTCGATCGACTGTCGGTATGCCATGACTGCCGAGGAAACTGCCAAATTCCCGGAAATGGAAGAAATTGCCCAGAGCAAGCTACTCAAACAAGTGGCAAGACGAGTAGAGGCGACCATTATGGAAAAACTTCAGGCGCGGGGCTTACAGACCGAGATCCGCTTTAACCCTAAAACCAAAGAGCGAGGCTTGTTGGATATATGAGTTATTGGTTAATGAAGTCAGAGCCAGATGTGTTTGGGATCGATCGATTGCAACGGGAACAAACCACCATCTGGGATGGGGTCAGAAACTATCAGGCCAGGAATTTTTTGAAATCGATGCAGGTGGGCGATCGGGCTTTCTTCTATCACTCCAACACCAATCCGCCCGGAATTGTGGGATTGATGAAAATTACCGAATCTATGGTGGTAGATCCTAGTCAGTTTGGGGAGGGTGATTACTTTGATCCGAAAGCTACGCTAGAAAATCCCCGCTGGCATACGGTACGGGTGAAATATTTGCAGACGTTTGATCGATCGTTGAGTTTGAGTGAGTTGCGCGAGGCTTTTACAGCGGAGGAATTGTTGGTGGTAAAACAGGGCAATCGGTTGTCAGTTTTACCGGTGTTGGATGAGGTGGCCGATCGAATTTTACGGTTAGCAGCTTAAAGAATTGTAAATAAATTGCCATCTCCAGGGGATCTCGGTGAAAAACTAGCAAGTGGAGATCGCTAGCCTTTAGTCACACCAACCATGTTTAAGAAAATTTTGTTTCCAATTCATCACAATCGCGAGGCTCAAACCGCCTTAAAAGTGGTAGTCGATATTGTCGAAGCTCACCACAGTGAACTGGTGCTGCTAGTGGTTGCCGATACCACCGTAATTGATGCCCCCGTGGTGGGGGAAGAAGCCCCTACTACCGAAAATCTGGGTGCAGTCTTGGCGGCTGTTCAGGCCAAACTGGCAGAGCACAATATCACGGCTGAGGTTCTCCAGCGTGAGGGCAAACCGGCTTTCACCATCTGCGATGTAGCCGATGAAATTAATGCTGACCTAATTGCCATGGGCAGCCGAGGGCTAGATGACGAACATGCCAACGAAAGCGTGACCAATCGGGTGATTGGTCTTTCTCCATGTCCAATACTGGTTGTTCCCTAAGATCAATTTGAAGGGTGGGAGGCGAAGCGATC
>JAYUSV010000099.1:0-2547 GCA_043755495.1 Synechococcales cyanobacterium | reverse complement strand
TGCTACGTTTGGTAGACCCGTTCTCCCCTGATTCAAACCAAGTAAATTGACAAGGAGAAATCCCTAATATATGTCACGTATCGGCAAAAAGCCGATCGCTATACCTGCCAAAGTGGCGGTAACGATCGAAGACCGTAAGGTATCAGTAAAAGGCCCTAAAGGTGAACTCTCTAGAGAGCTACCTGTAGGCGTAGTCATCGCTCAAGAAGGCGATACTATCTTAGTCACTCGCGCCAATGAGTCGCGGACAGCCCGTCAACGTCATGGACTCTGCCGCACATTGGTAGCGAACATGGTAGACGGCGTTTCCCAAGGATTCAGCAAAAAGCTAGAAATCCAAGGAGTAGGCTACCGTGCTTCCAACCAAGGCACTAAATTAATTTTAAACGTAGGCTATAGTAAGCCTGTAGAAATTGAGCCACCTGCCGGGATTTCGATCGTGGCTGAAGGTAACACCAACCTGACAGTCAGCGGTATCGACAAAGAGCTAGTGGGTAACACTGCGGCTCGCATTCGCCAAGTACGTCCCCCAGAAGTCTATAAAGGTAAGGGGATTCGCTATGCAGGCGAAGTTGTCAGACGCAAGGCTGGTAAATCAGGTAAGAAGTAATAAATCATGAAATTAACTCGCAAGGCTTCAACTCAGCGGCGACACTTCCGCGTCCGCAAACAGGTCAACGGTTCTGCCGATCGGCCTCGTTTAGCTGTATTTCGTTCCAACATGCACATCTATGCTCAGGTCATTGATGATGCCAAGCAGCACACCTTGGTAGCAGCTTCCACTGTTGATAAAGACCTGAAAAAATTAGATACTGGTGCTAACAGCGATGCTGCTACTGCCGTCGGCAAATTAATCGCCGAACGCGCTCTGGCTCTAGGCATCAAACAAGTGGTATTCGATCGAGGTGGTAACTTATACCACGGTCGGGTCAAAGCCCTCGCCGAAGCCGCCCGTGCTGCCGGTCTAGATTTCTAAATAAACTTAACCAATTAAAAAATCATGGCAAGAGACCAACAGCAGCAAGATAAGCCCGATAAGCAGGATAAAAATTCTCGCCGTAAAGGTGGGAACGACCGCGATCGCAAGGGCGGCAAAGAAAAAGATTCTGGCTACCAAGAACGGATTGTCCAAATCCGCCGGGTGAGCAAGGTCGTTAAGGGTGGTAAAAAACTCAGCTTCCGCGCCATTGTGGTAATCGGCAACGAAAAAGGCCAGGTAGGCGTAGGCGTTGGTAAGGCCAGCGACGTAATCGGTGCAGTACGCAAAGGCGTAGCCGATGGCAAAAAGCATCTTATTGATGTGCCTTTGACTAAATCCAACACTATTCCCCACCCGATCGTTGGTGAAGGTGGTGGTGCCAATGTCATGATGCGGCCAGCCGCACCAGGTACTGGAGTAATTGCCGGGGGTGCAGTGCGCACTGTGTTGGAACTAGCTGGAGTCAAGAATATCTTGGCCAAGCAATTAGGTTCTGGCAACCCCTTGAATAATGCCCGCGCAGCGGTTAATGCTCTCAAGACTTTGCGTAGCTTCCAACAGGTGGCTGAAGATCGCGGCGTTACTGTCGAAAGTCTGTTTGCATAACTCCCCAATTTAACAACTTCTAAGCTGAAATTAGTCCTATGAGATTAGATGATCTAAAACCAAAAGCGGGTTCAAAACACCGCAAACGCCGGATCGGGCGTGGTATTTCTGCCGGTCAAGGCGCCAGCGGCGGTTTCGGGATGCGCGGTCAAAAGTCTCGCTCCGGTAAACCAACTCGCCCCGGTTTTGAAGGTGGTCAAATGCCTTTGTATCGGCGCTTGCCCAAGCTGAAGCATTTCCCGTTGATTAACCGTAAAGAATATACGATTATCAATGTTAGCAAGCTGGCTGAATTGGCTGCTAGCACTGAAGTGACTTTAGAGTCATTGATGGCTGTGGGTATTGTGACCACCAATGATGGCCCTCTGAAACTTTTGGGTGATGGCGAATTAACAGTAGCTCTGACCTGTAAGGCGGCAGCATTTACTGCTGGCGCTAAGACCAAAATCGAAGCTGCCGGTGGCACCTGCGAAGTCGTCTAGAGCTAGTAGCAGGCTGTTGTTTGCTTCTACACAGGCAGACGCTACGCGAACGACTCCGCTCACCCAACTGGTTATCTAGTTGGGTGAGCGGAGTCGAATCCCAACGGCAACTTGGCACTATACCGAGTTAAAAGCTTTTATAAATCCCCTCGATCGGCTACTTAGCTGGTTGGGGGTGATTTGTTTTGACCATATCGTTTTACAAATGGGAAGAGAGAGTTACAATATGTTAATCAATAATTAATATTTGCGACCCGTGACTCTCATAAGCTATTTGTGATTTCTAGGGCGCTTTGATTTGAAATAATACAGATATTCGATCGAGGAATTCTTTACGATGAATGCAGCGAGCAGAGAACGAGCGCCCAGCGCTCAAGAGACTTTTACCCAGATGGCGCAGACCGCTGGTTTGCGGGCGCGGGTACTGGTGACGATCGGACTATTAATCTTGGCTCGTTTAGGTGTGTACTTACCTTTGCC
>JAYUSV010000098.1:0-25129 GCA_043755495.1 Synechococcales cyanobacterium | reverse complement strand
ATGAATCGATCGCACGTTCCGCACCTGATAGCTGCGTGGTGTGGTGGAGTCCCTGCCCATAGTTTGGTTGGCGAGCGTGGGTGATCGCGGCATGAGACATTAGGAGGTTTTTGGTTCATTTTTGGAGGTGGTGGATGTGTTCTGGTTGGGCTTGACATAGGTGGGAAGATCGAAATACTAATTTTTTTTGTCCGTCAGGCGCTGGTCAGGCGGTTTTTTTGTCTATGCAGCAGTACAAACAAGCGACTGCAAGAAATCTTCGATCGCTTTCTTGTGCTGTGGGTGGTTTTGATCTCCAGAGCAGGCGATCCACGACCTCATCAACTCACGGTTCCAAATAATCCGGGGATTTTTTGATATGCCTGGTGCATACTGCCAGTGGATACCCTCACTAATGAGGCCATCTAGACGTATACGGCGGTAGGTAGATCGGGAAACAGGGTATTGCTCACCCATTTGGGCTGTAGTTATCCAGGGATATACAGCCGGGGCTTTTTTGATAGGGGTAACTCTTGCCATAATTTTGTAGCCAGTGGTATTGACTGAAAGGAAAGATTTTCGGTCGGTTCAAAGGGCTTCTAATCGACTGAGCTAAGAGTATTTGCCGATGCTCATGGAAATCTAGGGGCTTTTTTTTCTAATTTATGGACAGGTTTATAAAACCTTCTTGCTAGTCTTTTTTTTTGGCCAAAAATCGGAGTTCCTTCAACACACTTTTTTTGTATTCTTCATGCACACCGTCAAGGCGATCGAGTGCGCCTTTCACGCCCTGACTATCGCAAGAGTTCACAATTTCTTCGATGATTAGATGGCTTCTGATTGGGACATCAAAATCTGCATCCTGCCTACCAAAAAACTTCAGAATGTTCTGAGTTCTTTTCTTCTCCATATCCGATTCCCCACCTAAAAACGTTTCATAAAGGTTTAGACGAGTTCTAGGTTTGATTTTGTGATTGGGCTTATTTTTTAACAATATATACCGCCGCTCATAATCGTCCCAGAGGAAACAAAGAAATAAGTCAATATAACCATCTGGACGAGGATTACTATGATGCAGCAGTTTTTTTCGTAACATTCCATATATGCAAGTTTAATTAATAGGTAGTAACTAGCAATTTTCTTTGCTGATAGAACAAGATGGGTTTTGAGCTTTGGTGGATTAGGAAACACAAGAATGAATTCACATTCAAGTGTTTGAGACTCAACGATTACTTGAGTCTCAGCAAGCATTTCATAGTCCGGTAATCCATGGTATTGAAAGCTGCATAGTAGGTTATAAACTAGTCTCCATTCGTTTTCTAGCGAAAAGAATCCTGGAGAATCCAAACACCATCCCATTGTCTTAAAAAGATTATTGGGCATGTATCCAAACCGAGGATCGGTCATTAAGCAGGTATCAAAAAATGGTGCGATATATGGCGGATTGAAAGCGATCATGTTATTGCGCTCACCGGGATAGGAATCGCTAGAGACAGCATGACCTTTTTCTACTGCTAGATTCATCAGCTTTCGACAATCTTCGGTTTTTCTGTGTTGTTGGTGGATTTTGTCACGGATATGCCTAACCTTCAGCCATCCTTGATGCTGCCCAAATTTTTCGATTAACCAATCTAGCTTTGATTCTGGGAAATCTGTCATAATTAGCCTCATTAATTATTTTTTTAATTCATCTTTTTCCCGGCCAGCTTTTGTACAGCTACCGGGTTTTTCATTAGTTCAAGCATATTAACTTATTGGGAATTTATCAACATTGCCAAATTCCACAAACACAGATTTTTTATCGATCGAACCAGCATAATTCTTGTGCATCACCAAGGGACTATGCCCCGTAGCCTTAGCCACCGCAATATAATTTGCACCCCCAGCAAGGCTGTGACTAACTGCTGTCGATCGCGTCTTGCCCGGTGGACGGTATCGAACATCAACATCTTTCAACACCTTTGCCCAGATTCTTGAACGGAAATTGTCTCGATCGATTGGGCATCCCTTGGGACTGGTGAACACCAAATCTGATGGTTTGGGCTGCTGTAATTCCTTCCGGCGTTTAAGCATTGCCGCAACACTGGGGGGAATCGCAACATCTCTAGATTCTTTGGTCTTGGTATTGCCCACCACCCCTTTGCTGATGGCTTCGCAGATGTAGACACTGTTAAAATCCTTCGCAACATTAGCCCACCGAATCCCAATCCCTTCGCCTATGCGGCATCCAATCCCCAATAAGAACGCCACAAAATCGGCATAGTGTGAGAATTCTGGGTTCGATCGAAAGCCCGTCAAGATGCTGTTAACTTCGTCCAAGTCGAACGGGTCAAGTTTGTTCTTAGGTTGACGGCCAAATCTGCGCCCCATGTCTTTCCATGGGTTCTCTTCTGCAATGTGGTAACGACCCTTTGCCCAGTCCCAACAGCTAGTAAGTAGCCAAACCCTTTGTCTGGCTGTATCTGGGCTGATGCTCTTATCCCAAACATCAGCTAATTTGCCAGCATTCTGCTTTGTGATCGAGCTGGCCGGTAAGTTCAAATATTTTTCTAGTTGGCGCTCGATCGCCCGGTACTTATGCTTGACGGTGGACGGAAGCAAGCTTTCTTCCTTGGCCTGGTACTGGGTAAATTTAGCGAACAACTCCGGTGCTGATATCTCGCTGGCATTGCTACCAGTGGAGCGCGGGCGGTATTTCAAAAGAGTTTGATCGTAATGGCCAGTCTGCCAATCTAGTTCGATCTCGTTCTTGGTGATGCCAGCCATCGATCGACAGGCCGGGGTATCAGGCAAACCCAGAGCTAGAGTTCTTTGTTTGGGATCTTTCCAGCGTAGACGCAGACGACCATTGTGATTTTCGATAGTAACTTTCATGCGGGGTAAAAAACGGGGTAAAAGTTGAACCCGATTGAACACCTCTGAACACTTACCAAGAATCCTAATTGAATACAACAAAGCTCCCAATGAGTAACTAATACTCTCTGGAAGCCCTTATGTATCTTTCTTTCAGCTCTAAGCGGGAGACGCGACTCGAACGCGCGACATTTACCTTGGCAAGGTAACGCTCTACCACTGAGCTACACCCGCATTTTTAACGCTTATTGATAATGCCACAGTTCACACCCTCTGTCAACCATTTGCTTTTAAATTCTTAAATGGACTACCGTAAAAGACGAAAACCCTGGTCAAAACTGGACTTTACCCATGCTTGATATTCTGCTTCTTTCCAACGGCCCCGGCGAAGTAACAACCTGGGTTAGACCAGTGGTAGCCGCTTTGCGGGAGCGCTTTAGCACCGGCCAAGCTAGAATCTCGGTGGTGCTGTCGCCTTGCCCTAACTCTGGTGGCCGAGAAGCCGAGATTGCCTTGGCATATCCAGGAGTCGATCGAGCACAAGCCGCCCCATATTTCTGGAATTTTTTGCTCTGGGGTAAAACCGCCGATAACTGGGATTGGCATTCCCAAGGCATTGTCATCTTTTTGGGCGGCGACCAAATTTTCCCGGTGGCGATCGGGCGGCGGTTGAAATATAAAACTCTAATCTACGCCGAGTGGGAGGCGCGCTGGTTTCCTTGGATTGATCGATTTGCGGTGATGAACGATAGCGCGGTTAAGAAAGCACCTACTAAATATCTAGACAAAATCTCGGTGGTGGGCGACTTGATGGTAGAAGTGGGAGTAGACAGTCAGGTATCTGCCCCCTCTAATTTGATCGGCATTTTGCCGGGATCTAAGGCGCAAAAATTACAGATGGGTTTGCCCTATATGCTGGCGATCGCCGAGATGCTGAAAGAGGCCAAGCCAGAATTGGAGTTTGTGCTACCTGTAGCTCCTTCGATTACGGTAGAATACATTGCGCAGTTTGGCGATCGGATCAAAAACCCGATTGTTGATCTTGTTGGTGGCACTACTGCGACTTTGCATTCTGGAGAGAATGCTTATCTAGAAACGGCTAGCGGCCTCGAAGTGCCACTGTATAAAGATTTTCCGGCCTATGAACCGCTCAGTAAGTGTGTGCTATGTTTGACCACGATCGGCGCAAACACCGCAGAGTTGGCAGCTTTGGGGGTGCCCATGATTGTGATGCTGCCGATCTATCAGCTCGATGCCATGCGCAGTTGGGATGGAATTCCGGGAATCTTGGCACGGCTGCCAGTGGTGGGTAGCCCGATCGCCACGGCCATTAACTGGTTGGCATTTAAGCAGCTCAAAGGGCGAAAGCTGGCTTGGCCAAATATTTGGGCTGGCAAAGAGATTGTGCCCGAGCTGATTGGTTATTTTACCCCGCGAGAAATAGCTGATGTGGCGATCGATCACCTCAACCATCCAGAAAAACTAGCAGATATGAAAGCGAGTTTGAGCGCAGTACGTGGAGCACCAGGGGCAGCTCAGAAAATTGTGGATATTGTGCAAAAACTAAGCGAGATCAAAAGTTAGGTTGGTATTTTGGATAGTTCTGAGGTACTATGCTGATTTAACGCCATCTATCAACTATCCACAACTTTCCGGTTGCTGGTGATAAAGAATGGTGTACATTAATCCTCTGTTACCCCCGCAAATACCACAATGCCTCAACTAGACCTGTTAGGAGCAGACGAACGGATTATTCCTACTGCTTTGCACTCAGAAATGCAACGATCGTATCTCGAATATGCGATGAGCGTCATTGTGGGCAGAGCCTTGCCAGACGTGCGCGATGGCCTCAAGCCAGTGCATCGGCGGATCATGTTTGCGATGCACGAGTTGGGTTTGACACCCGATCGGCCTTTTCGTAAATGCGCCCGGGTAGTCGGGGATGTACTGGGTAAGTATCACCCTCACGGCGACCAATCGGTTTACGATGCCTTGGTGCGGCTGGTACAAGATTTTTCCTCGCGCTATCCGTTGCTGGGAGGACATGGTAACTTTGGATCGATCGACAACGATCCGCCGGCTGCAATGCGCTACACCGAAACACGGCTGTCGGGGATTGGTCATGAGGCGGTGTTGGGAGAAATCAGCAGCGACATCGTAGATTTTGTTGGTAACTTCGATAACTCTCAGCAAGAACCCACTGTATTACCAGCGGAGTTCCCGGTACTACTGGTAAACGGTTGTTCGGGAATTGCGGTGGGCATGGCTACCAATATTCCACCGCACAATTTGGGCGAAATTATTGATGGCACGATCGCCTTAATTGATAACCCCAATTTGCCCGACCACGAACTGTGGACGATTATTCCTGGGCCAGATTTTCCTACTGGTGGTGAAATCATTGGCAACGACACCATTGTGGAAGCTTATCGTACCGGTCGCGGAATTATTCCAGTGCGCGGAGTTTATCATATAGAAGAAGCCGCTCAACAGGTCAAAATTCCTGGTAAACATCGCAAGCGCCGAAATGCAATCATAGTGACAGAGCTGCCATTTCAGGTAAATAAAGCAGGTTGGATTGAGCGGATTGCGGAATTGGTTAATGCCGGTAAAATCGATAACATCGCCGATATTCGGGATGAAAGCGATCGAGATGGAATGCGAGTGGTAATCGAAATCAAAAAAGACAGTGATCACGAAAAAGTAATCGCTAATCTATATCGTCAAACTGCTTTACAGAGTAACTTTGGCGCAATTTTTCTGGCGATTGTCGATGGTTTACCACGACAGCTCAGTTTGCGAGAAGCCCTGCAAGAATTTTTGAAGTTTAGGGAAGAAACTCTCACTCGTCAATACAGCAAAGAGCTAAATAGCTTTGAACAGCGTGCCCATATTGTTAGTGGTATAACGATTGCCCTCGATAACTTAGATGAGACGATCGAAATTCTGCGCGGTTCTCCAGATGGGAGTACTGCCAAAATGCAGATGGTCGAGAGATTAGCTCTCAGTGAAGAACAAGCTGATGCGATTTTGGCCATGCCAATGCGTCGTTTAACCGGGATGGAGCGCCAGAATCTGGCTGATGAATTAGCAGAATTGCAGGGTAAGATTGCTGGCTTACAAAAGTTACTGCAAGATCGCAAAGAGCTGCTCAAATCAATGAAAAAAGATCTGCGGGCATTACGGAAAAAATATGCTGACCCCAGACGCACCAGAATTATCAACGCCAAGCCGATTTTACCAACTCCCCCACCAAAAGTACCGAAGCCACCAGTATCCGAACTGATGACACCCTTGGATGCTGTTCCACAAGAATTGTTCACACCATTGGCGCTTACTTACGATGCAATCGGATCGATCGCCGTATCAGCCAATGATATCAATATTTTGGTGGAAGCCCACGAAATTCCAGAGCCATTTTCTGATGATGTGCCTGATGAAATTCCAGCGTCAGCACTAATTCCGATACCTACACCGACGGTGGCAAAGGCATCCACTCGTACTTCAAATCTTCCTCCTAGACCCCCGGCTAAAGAAATTGCCAGACAAGTCGCTGCGGCTCGTTCTCAACAGATTTCGTTGATGATTACGCCGCCAGCACCAGCGCAGTTGGTGGAGTTGGAGTTTCTGCGTAGTGGCTTGGTGCGAAGATTTAACAATGAAAACCAACGATTAACTAGCAGTAGTGAGTTTGTAACAAGTCGTCGATCGATTATGAGTGACCAAGAAATCATTGTGATTAGCGATAGCGCTAAGGCTCATTTAGTAAAGGTCGATCGGCTACCAAAAGTTGCTAATAGCAGCCAGTTGGGTGAATCACTCGATGGGGTTATCCCTGGCTTGGATGGTGCAAAGATTGTTAAAGATCTAGATTTCCCTAAACTTGATGCCGCTGATCCGAAGGCATTAATTACTAATGCTTTGATTCTTGTGACTGCTCAGGGTCGAGTAAAACGTTTGTCTCTGGCGGAGTTGACGGCTAGTAGTACGCGGGGCATTTCGTTGATTAAAATGAAAGATGACGACGAATTACTGTTTGTAGTGCCGATCGATGGGAGTGCGAAGGAACTTGTTATAGCCACTTCGATGGGTCGCTTAGTACGACTAACAATTTCTCAGGATCAAATGCCAGTGCAGGGTCGGTCATCTCAGGGAGTTCAGGGGCTACGGGTAGGTAGCAAGGAACATCTGGTAAATGCGGTGGCAGTGCAAAGTAGCGATAAGTTGGTGCTACTCACTAGTCTCGGTTGTAGTAAACAGATTCCAGTGTCGGCGTTGCGGGCAGTTCCCGTAGGCAGCATTGGCGATCAGGCGGTGCGTTTTGGTGGTCGGACTGAGTTCCTCACCGGCATGTTGGTGGCTAAAGCTGGCCAAGTTGCCACGGTGGTTACTGATCAAGCTCGGTTATTAAAAATGCCTATAGATAGTTCGCCACTCTTAAATAAAGAAGGGGCTGGCGATCGGCTCATTGATCTGGAACCGGAAGAGCAGTCGATCGGCATGGGATATGATTGCTGATGGTTTATTTTCAGATGCTAAGTCGATCGCTCTAGATATTGGTGGCTGTCATGGGAGTAGTCTGCAAGCCGTGATTGTCTACGGCAGCCCCTATCAAGACTTTACCTGGGTGATGGAGATTTAATATAGCTAAATTTATTGTATCTCATCCTGTTAGATAGCTTTGAACTCGCTGATACTCTTGGCTTAACATTACTGATGACTTGCGATTCAATCGGGTTTCTAGCACATAGGGAATATGGGCGGGCCAAAGGTGTTGCCATGGTAGCCACCAAGTTCGATCAGTGATTGCCCGATGTTGATCTAAAAGACCATCATTGTCAGAAATATGAATTTCTAGCAGATGAGGAGCCAGTTCTTCAATGACTAATAGGCGATGGAGTAACTGATCGCTTGGCCACAAATTTAAGTGCGAAAGATCTAAAACCCACTGCAAAGTGGGCATCAGCCTGCGTAACTCCATGATTTCTGGCAAACTGCCCAATAAATTGCCCTCCCGGCCGGGATACATGGTTTCTACCCCCAGAGTAATTCTTTGCTGGTGACAGAGATTCTGTAGCCACTCCAGATTTTGTAGCATTTGATGCCAAGCAGCAGAATGATCATTTTCATAGCTACCAGGATGCACGGAATAAGCCTTGATGCCGCAATTGGCAAGCCATTCAATCATCCTTTGGAAATGAATATGATTATTTGGTTGTGCCAAATTAAAAGGGCGATGACGAGATTCCCAGACAAAAGCATGGTGAGCACGGAAAACCATGCCCTGCTGTTGAAATTCGTGAATAGTGGCGGTGATGTCGGGATCAGGTCGTACCCCAATCGCCAATTCCACCTGTTGAATACCAGCAGCGGCGATCGTCTCCAATGCCTTTCTGGTCGTCACCCCACCATAGGCAGATAGACTAAGATACATAGCACTACTCAGTAATTGTCGTGGAATCGTAGACCAGTTGCACTTTCTGGGGTTGAAGTTTCAGCAGAGTGCAACAGTAATAGACCAAATAACTCATTTCTAGCATCAGCATTTTTTCCTCTACTGTTTGCTTCTTCCAGTCATAGAAGCCATTTAATCTGTCATGCAGCTCTTCAATCTGGTCTGCTTGATCATGAATTGACTGTTTCGCAACTCCATAGACTCGATTTATTTGAATTTCACGAATCTTCTGTGATTTGTTTCCCCACTGAATATCTACACCATAACTATATAGGGTGTATGTACGTTCGTCATCATAACCATCGTGGTCAATATCTTCCTGGTAATTAGAGATGCCGATCGCCTCAGTAGATTGACATAGCGACCAATCAGTGAGCTGATTAGTCACTTGGATATTTGGTCGGGAAGAATATCTGGAGCCTTCTTTGGGCACAACACTCTCTACAAAAAACTGGAATTGTTCGGTGGCTAAAAGAAACCGAGCATCGGTGTGAACAGCTTGCCGTAATTCTTGTAATGCCTGCTCCTGAGCTTGAACCAAGACTGTTTCTTGCTGCTGTAGTAGCGCTAGTTCGGTGTCTAGGCGCTGGCGAATGTGCGTGATTTGTGGCTCAAACTGAGTGGTGTGGTTGGTGGTGAGCTGCTGGAATCGATCGATCAATGGGGCGGAAGAATTCATGGGCGTATACCTCAGACTGCAAAATATCTGTTGAGCAAGCCGTAAGGCCACTCAAGACAAGAGTACTATATAGAACAAATAAATTCAAGTACTTTTCAACTGTTTTTTGTTCGAGACTGCCATCCCATACATCCACCAACTTCTAGGCCATTAGCACCTCTGCCTGACGAGTTGTCAACCACACTTCGTCTCCGTAAGCAATTCCTGGAATATGCGGAGCCAAAACCTCTACTAAGGTTGCTGGTTGCTGATGGTTGATTTTGGTTTCGGGGTGAGGATAGTAGATCCAGCCCTCATGATTTTGCTGGGCAAATTGCACTGTGCAATGGCAAAAAGAGAAAGTTTCGCAGCCAAAGCCTGCTAGCCAAACCACATCTTTGAAACAATGTGTAGCTTCTAAGATCTGTAATTGCTGAGGAGCAATATTCACATTCAAAGTGCCGGGATAACAATGGCGTAGGTCTAAGCCCAAAGCCAAAAAATGGGGAATTTGCAGTTCGATCGTCCCGGCTGGATAGGGCGAATTATCGGTCAAACCGGAAGCCACCCGATAGCCCTGCTGCACAATGCCCTTAACTTGCTCCATTTCATTGGCCTCTAATAATAACGAAGGTGTTTGAAGATGGCAATTACTTCCCATGAAGATTCAGAAATCTGATTGGTGTTCAGTGCTGATCGTGAATATTTAAAACGACAAAATCACTCAAAATTACCAGAATAGTTGTATTGATATTACATACACCATGGACATAAATAATCCTGTTCCAAATCCTCTCATTCTCCCCCATTTTCGGAAAACAAAATAATCCATTAAAGTAACTAATACACCGCCAAATGCGCATAATATTCCAAGCTTGAATACTATAAATGTTAGTTTAGACCAACCACGCTGCAACACTGCGTTTTGCGAATTCTTTGGATCATAGTAAACAGTTGTTTGACTGCCTAGTGGATACATAGATAGGTACTGTTTTCCGTGAGAAATCGCTAAACCTGTGGCGTTGACTCTATGTTCTCCAATGAAAATACTATTGCTGTGATGCTTGATGCCATCGGCTATGTACATGTACTGAATATTTACATGGCAGCCTTTGTTTTTTGCATAGCATAAGTTGGGGTTGATTATTTCGGAAAAGGTAATGACTCCAGGAGCTTTTTTCCAGCTATATGTTTCGTTTGCTTTCAGAATTATTCCGATGCCATCAATACAAACTAAAGTTCCGATAATTATGAAAATGCTACAGATCAAGGCCACAATCTGTTTGGGTTTTACCTTCTTTAGCATTGTCATTGTGTTCCACCGATAAATGGATGCATGAATCTCAAGAGGGAAGCTTGTTGCGCCGGACAACAAGCTTCCATGATCAATATTCCCAATTCTCGATCGATAGTTTCGCAATCTGCGACTCCGGCTATCAAAAACGATCACCAGCGCTGATAGACCAGAAATCAAACTAAAGCAAATCTTGCAGAAACTTAGGGTTAAAATGATAAGTAGCTCACTGCTGGTATCTCAGTATCTTCTGTCGAATTACTGAATACACTCACCAACTGATCGAACAAGCCTGCGCCTGGTTCCGCTATTGTTTCTACTGGTACAGTCGATGGCTCTAACGGGGTTACACCCGGAATGTTCTGTTCCTGTGCGAGCAGCACTTGGGCAATAAACATTACCAATACTCCCTGATTTAGTTGAAAAACTAGTCATAAGAAGTATACCCAATACGGTATGGTTAAGCAAAAAATGCAAGATTTTTCAACGAGAGAATGCAGTGTTCAGGCTCCGAATTAAGTTTTTCTGGGCTTAACCGTACCGTATTGGAAGTATACCCATTCATGATGCTGCCGTTCCTGCCTCTTGTACCAAATTACTGATCTCTGATAAGTTCTGTTGATCTAGTTCTTGTGCTTCTTTGCTTAAGACAGTATCTGATGCGGTTGATGTGGCTGCTCGTGATGCTTGGCTTTGGCTAGAAATTACTGATGGTGATTTCGATGCTTTTTCTTTTTCATCATTGCGACAGATTTTCTGTGACATCAATACCACAATATTAACAAACGCTCTATCTAAATGTCTAGATGCTGCGCTATGCTTCAGACAAAATACTGAATGAGCCGCTGAGAATCAAGAAAGCGCTTGAAAATGGTGCTAGTAGTTGATAGATCGAGTGTAGCTCGGCAAGGCTAGATTTGCTGTAGAGACCTTTGAACCGGTTGTATATTCGTCGATTGAGCAGAAGTAATTTGGCAAAATAGCTATGGTTGATAAAGATTCATCACATCAGTAATGGGTAGCCGTGATTGGACGGCTAAGTTTAGGCTCGATCGATGACCCAACCTTAAATGCTCCGCTGCCGCACAGCCAATCATGGCGGCATTGTCTGTACAAAACTTCATCGGCGGAAAAATCACCCGCCACCCCTGTTTTTCTGCGGCCTGTTGGAGATGCT
The DNA here is from genome assembly GCA_043755495.1 of Synechococcales cyanobacterium. Lineage (GTDB taxonomy): Bacteria > Cyanobacteriota > Cyanobacteriia > Cyanobacteriales > Chamaesiphonaceae > JAAFHZ01. Next base: position 13,713 of record JAYUSV010000098.1, on the reverse strand, counting down.
GACGCAGCCCGGTATTTGCGGCCACCCCGCCCCCAACCGTCACCGTCTTCAGGCCAAAATCCCGCACACAGTTACTGACCCGTTTGGTCAAAGCCAGCGCCACACTCTGCTGAAAACTGGCCGCAATATCTGCCACCGGCAGCTCTGTTTCTGTGCTCTCCAGTTTTTGCACCAGTCTGAGTACTGCTGTTTTTAAGCCGCTGAAACTGGTGTCGTAAGGATGAAAGCCTCCGGCAGGTAGAGAGACATTTCCTTGGGGCAAGGGGTATTTGAGCGGATTACCAGATTTAGCGAGTCGATCGATTACTGGCCCCCCTGGATATTCTAATTTCAACAATCTCGCCACCTTATCGAAGGCTTCGCCCGCTGCATCATCTCGCGTCTCACCTAAAATTTCGTAGACTCCACACTCTTTGACATGAATCAAACTTGTATGTCCGCCCGAAACCAGCAAGCTCAAGAAAGGTGGCTGTAAATCTGGTTCGCTGAGGTAGTTGGCGTAGATGTGGCCTTCTAAGTGATGCACTCCAATTAGCGGTTTCCCGTAAATCATCGCCAGAGTTTTGGCTGCGGTGATCCCAATCAGTAGGGAGCCAACCAGACCCGGAGCCGCCGTGACTGCAATGCCATCGATGCCTGTCCAATTTAGACCAGACTCGGTGAGTGCCTGCTCGATCGAATAATTTACTGTTTCTAAATGTTCACGGGAAGCTAACTCGGGTACCACGCCGCCAAAAGGCTGGTGGCTCAAGATTTGGGTGGCTGTCACCAAGCTGAGAACTTCACGGTTTTTTACTACCGAGACTGATGTTTCGTCACAGCTTGTTTCGATTGCGAGCACTGTAGGCATTAGCTTTTGTTAATTACCAATTGGGATTTCTTGAAACATACTACGATTAATGACATGAGCTTCGACTAACTTGTAAGTATTTCATCTTCCTTGATTGTATCTCACAATATTGCTTTGAGTTGCCAGATAATTTATAGTGACCTTTGCTGGGAATCAATTACTTTGCTGTTGAATCCTTGCGCTTCAAGAATATCTGTTTTTTCGTTATTTGTGAGAGTAGAAAGGTTTTTGACAACTTCCTTGAAGGCCACCGAAAAATCGTCACTATCTGGTGAAATTCCAGCCTTTTGTAATCTGAATTTGAACTGATATCTACTTTAGCGACTTTTCGATAAACATTGGAGTGGTACTCCATTTGGGCTGCTATATACACAATTGCAATTTGAGGGACTCTTAAATTTTCTCTGGTAGGAGTCCAACCTCGTGGAATCTTACTGTTTTCGTTATAAATGTTGAGGGCTTCATAGTCATGCATCTTTCCCGGAATTCCAGAATTACGCCATGGTGGTTGGGGATTCTCACAAGCCTCCCATAAAATGGCTCCTGCTATGGCTTCTGGTGTCACATTGAATTCTTTAGCTGCCTCTTTTATATTAACGGCATTTCTTCTGATTATTTCTATGGCCTTGATTCGTTGAGCTTCTTCTTCACTATTAGCTGGGCGTGCTTCAGAAGGCGCTTTTCCCGAATATGGAACTGGAAAACCAAAACTTATTAAGCTGTTATCTGAAGGCACAGAATTAGAAATATTCTTATTACTCATGGGTTTATAAGCTATTTTTTTACTTGTCTGTTTAGATGTTGTCGAAAATTAATCATCTCGGCTCATGCCAAGTATCAACAATCCATTTTTGCTTTCCATCTTCTGATTTACCTCGCCTGAGTTTGATAAACACTGGACTGAATTCAAACCAAGTATGAGTAGAAGCATCATGCCGAGTGAAATGAATCCATAGTAACTCTGCTTCGATGTTAGAATAACTTATAACCTTGGCGAATTCAGGAGGCACAACCATTGCACCAGTTTGACTGACAATATCATCAACAGTGGCAGGATTATCAAACTCCCTACCATAAAGAGCTGTTATTAACTCCAAATGTAAATAGGGCAACACAACAGTTGCAATTAAAGCTGATACAGCGATCATCGCAACTAATTTTCGATTCCAAATACTTTTTTTTTTCATGCTTAACACCTTGTAATTAGCTGATACTTGCTTCTTTTTACGTGTCTAAACTACTCCTTCTGTACCCACAACTCTGTGAAGATCTCGTAAATCAGGTACTTTGGCCTCTGGAGAAGACAAAGTTTTGCGTGGTCTGCCACCGCGTTTGCCGTTATCTCTTGCTGCCTGGGCTTTAGCTAACGAAGTTGACTTACCGCCCTGACGACCCAGCTCAGCCATCCAAGCCTTACTGCCAAAGATACCAATTACCAACTGTGGCACAGCTAAATCGACATCCAATCCTTCCCAATGTAATCCATACCCAGACGGAGTTGTTTCCACTTCAGCTAGCTGTTCTGTGGTGGCACTCTCCAAGCCTTGTAAACAATAATAAGGAAAACCTATCACAATCCCTGATTTTAACTCAATAAATATCTTATCCACACCATCAAACCAAGACCTCACAGCCCTTGGCTCGGTTGTTGCCAGTTTTTTGCCGACTTCTCTAGATTTGTCAATAACAGCTTGCAGTTCAGCAGTAATTTCATTATTCAGCATGAATTCGACTCCATTCGGTTAAAAGCTCAGCCTGATGTTTTGCTGCCAGTGATAGTGCCTTGGCTACGTCGCTGTCACGGATTTTATGCTCAATTTGCAGCCCTATCAAGGGTATACAAGATTTCTTTCGTGGTACTGTCATAGCTCACGTCCACGATCTCGTTGACTATCTCTTTGTGCCTGTTGTTCTATTCTTGACTTTTCTGCTTGGACAGCAGATTCAGCTTTTTCGATAGTTTTTTCTACTAATGATTCGCCTTTTTCGTTTGCTGAATACTTAGGATCTTGCCGCAAGACTTGCTCAGGATTCATGCCAGCTTTTATCGCAGCGGTTGCGACTGCAACAAGTAAGCCTTCCCTATCCGTGCTATACGATGAGTTGTATCTTTGGGCTGAGTCAGATAATTTTTCAAAACTACTTTTTTCTAGTGGACGACTTGCATCATTGTCATACGATCTAATTATTTCCTGAGATCCAGTAGAATCAAGGTAATACTCTTTGCTCAGACTTACACCGTCTTTTAGCATATTTTCAAACCATGCCTTAGCTTCGGTTGGTTCTTTAGAGCGATAATTAGGAGATTGTTTTAGGACTTTTTCATAGGCCGCATCTTTTTTTGCGAGTTGCATAGCAAGCATCAGGTCAAGGTGCTCAGAATTGTTAACAATATCTATTCCTGCCTTTTCAGGGTATGATTCCGTACCTTTCAATGAATAAATCATCTCCTGATAAACTTCAGATGCTAATCTTCCTTTTGGTTTTGTGATTGCTGTTTCTTGGGGCTTTTCTTTAAAAGCAAAGCTTTGCCTAATACTTTTGAACCATTCCTTGGATTTTTCAAAGAATCCATCAGATGTTGATTTTTGTCCTTTACTATCTTGAGACTTAATCTCTTTTGACTTAGCGAATAATTCACTAGACGGTGATTTTGACTGGGTGTTTGGTTTAAGAGGTATCTGTCCGAGGAGATCTACTTGTCTATCAGGAAGATTTTCATACACTCTAATTAATGGAGTAAAACTCTCAATTGCTTCTTTTGCTAGAGATTTACTGAGAGTAAGTAAACTTTGATGCAAAGTGATAATTCCACCTGCTTTTTTCATAGCTTTACAGATGATTTTTTTCTGCGAATCTTCGAGACTCATATACTGGGCGTAATCTAGTTCTAATACGGGTATATATTTAACATTTGGATTATTCTTAAAATAATCAGAGCCATACGTTACAAATTTTTTAATTTTGTCTTTTATTTTTTGCGGATCTCTTGTTGTGGTTATTTCTACAGGTGAAACCACAATTTTATTAGACCAATCTTCTTTACCCCGGTGAAGAGTTAAGTTCTTTGGATTATCTAAGTCTACTTGATTACCCCATGTTGGGTAAACTTCAACTTGTCTATCTCCAACCACTCCCCTCTGAGTCGGTGCAATAACCAGTAAATCAGGGGTTTTATTTTTAAAACTTTTAAGTGCTTCTTGAGCTAAACCTTTAAATGGTGGGGCTAAACCATCAAAAGCTGATGCCCCTTGAGCTACAGGGTCATGGATAGTAATTGATGCTGGAGTACCAAAAATTGTTGATTCATTTTTTAATGCTCCATATACGATTGCCTCTGCTGCTGCTGAAATAAGTGCTTGATGACCATCATTTCTTTCGAAATCTGCGGGGTTGCTGCTTCTTGGATCACTATTTTTCTTAGGGAATGGTGGATCTTTCCTAGCCTCTTTTATCAATTTATCATATTGAATAAATCCTCCACGGTAACGATTTGTAGGTGATGTATTTCCATTTATTCTATCAACAACTTCTGCATAAGGAATGTTATTTAATAACTCAATATTAAGCAATTGACCATAAATTAATTGCTTTCCTGTTGGCGTAGGATTTACAGATAGTGGTGCCATAATAATAATCTCTCATTACTTATTGTTTAACTAGATAAAAGATTTTTGATTCAGGATAGTATAATCTGGATTACACATAGCAAAATCTATCATCTTTTTAAAATCATTATAGAATGCTTGAAAAGTCAATTTTTTATCCGAATATTCTTTACTTAAGCCGCCTAGTTGAGATAAGGCAAGAATATCTTGAGAAACCTGCTTGTTCATCTCTATTATTTGCTTTCGACTATATACATATAATGCCGTTTCGTCATCTCCTACAAGAATTTCTTCAATTAAATCAAGATTTACTAGCCAATCAAGAGAATCCAAAGGACATATTTCAACTTCATTTATAATATCTATATATCCAATTGTCGTTCCCGCATCTTCACCGTCAAACAACAACTCTCGGTATTTAGGACAACATATTAAAAAAACAACATTACGTAATATTTGAATACGGTATGCGCTTGCATCAAGCCACGATAGTAACTCTTCCGTCTTAAGTACTTTTAATAATTTTCCAAACTCTTCATCATGGACTTCTCTCATATCAGGGTCATTATATTTCACGAAGTCATCAAGTTTAGAAATAGCCCATGCTGCTTCTACTAGCGGGATCACTTGCTGGCAGTCCACGTTACGATAGGCAATGCTATCAATAATAGGCTGTATCTCTCTGTATTTTTTCAGATCGAATAATCTAAGGTAACGTTCACACGGGTTCATTTAAAATCTCCTTGATAAAAATGCTATTTATTAACTCAGTACTAACACGATTGACCATAAATCAATTGCTTTCCTGTTGGTGTAGGGTTTGCAGATGGTGGTGCCATAATAATCGTTCATTACTTATTGTTTAACTAGATGAAAGAATTTTCATTAAAAATAGTATAATATGGATTATGCATAGCCAGATCTATCATTTCTTTGAAATCATTATAGAATGTTAAAAAAACAAATCTTTTATCAGCATATTCCTTGCTAAAACCTTCATCTAATTGAGATAGGATAAGAAGATCATGAGAAACGTCCTTATCCATTTCTATCAGTTGTTTTCGACTATATATGTGCAGTGATGTTTCTTCGTCTCCTATAGGAATTCTTTCAATTGAATCAAGAATTCCTATCCAGTCAAGGGAATTTAAAGGGCATATTTGAATTTTGGTTATAATATCTATATATCCAATTGTCGTCCCTGCGTCTTCACCATCAAACAACAATTCTCGATATTTAGGACAACATATTAAAAAAACAATCCTATGTAATGCATCTAAACAAGATGAGTGTGCATCAATCCATGATAGTAATTCTTTCTTCTGAAGCACTTGTAATAATTTTCCAAATTCTTCATCACAGACTTCTCTCATATCAGGGTCGTTATATTTCACGAACTCATCCAGTTTAGAAATCTCCCATGCTGCTTCTACTAGCGGAATCACTTGCTGGCAATCCATATTACGATATGCAATGCTATCAATAACTGGCTGTATCTCTCTATACTTTTTCAGATCGAATAGTCTGAGGTAACGTTCACACGGGTTCATTTAAAGTCTCCTTGGTAAAATTAGCGCATTATGCCTAAAAGTTGTAAAGCTTTAAGCGGGTGTGTGCAAGTATCTTTGCTGCCTGTGGGGATTTCCACCTGTTAAACTAAAACTATTCTGCTCAATGATTGTTGGCATAAATCACACCCTTCTCGCTCATTGTGACCCAACGCTTGGATTTTGACAATTGTAAATGCTCAACGAAATACCAAAGTGGCGATCGCCAAGCAGAAAACTTTACATTTGGTTACAGCTTTCTTGCCAGTTTCGTCACAACTTGTTTCAATCGTGAGTACTGTAGGCATTTGCTGTTATTTTACGATCGGGAGTTCTGTGCTTTTCTGCAATAGCCTAACTTTGCAGTTTGGCTACTACAGCGAGCTATAGACTTCTAGACCCCAGATGCCTTAGGGCATTTACTACATAAAACTTTTTGTTTTGTTGCAAAAGGAAATAATCTCGATGCGAAAAATTTTAGCTTTTGTTTTTGCAGTCTGTCTGTGGCTCAACTTTGCCCCAGCAGTTAATGCTGCCGAAGTAGCCGGTTTGGTTCCCTGTAGCGAGTCTGCGGCCTTCCAGCAGCGCGCTGCCAACGCCCGGAATACTACCACCGATCCTGAATCTGGCAAGAAGCGCTTTGAGCGTTATTCTCAGGCTTTGTGCGGCCCCGAAGGTCTACCCCACTTAATCGTGGATGGTCGGCTCGATCGGGCTGGCGACTTCCTAATTCCTGGCCTGATGTTCTTATACATCGCTGGCTGGATCGGTTGGGTTGGTAGAGCCTACATCATTGCAGCTCGCAAAAGCGGCAGCGCCGAAGAAAAGGAAATCATTATCGATCTTCCTTTGGCAATTAGCTGCGTAGCTCAAGGCCCCCTATGGCCATTGGCTGCTTTCAAAGAGTTTGCCTCGGGTGAACTGTTGGCCAAAGAATCCGAAATTACCGTCTCGCCCCGTTAATAGCGGTTAGCAGCGGTTTTCGTTCAGTTTTTTAATTCTGGAGGATCATGAATTACTTCGTTAAGTTTTTAAGCACTGCGCCGGTAGTAGCTACCCTGTGGATGACCATCACCGCTGGGATTTTGATTGAATTCAATCGCTTCTTCCCCGACTTGTTGTTCCACCCATTGTAGACTCAGAGGTTTTATATGCCTAATCAAGCAGTAACAAATGCTGGTGATAGCCAAATTAGTAACTTGGCTACCCCAGTTAATTCTGCCGGTATCGTCAAAGCGTTTATTAGCGGCCTACCCGCTTACCGTCAAGGTCTGTCCGCTGGTCGGCGTGGCCTTGAAGTAGGTATGGCTCATGGATATTTGTTGGTTGGTCCTTTCACTTTGTTAGGCCCCCAACGCAATACCGCCAATGCTCATGTGGCTGGTTTGTTGGCTAGTATTGGTTTAGTGGTCATTTTGACTGCCTGCCTTTCACTATACGCCAGCGTTAAGCCAGGTCCACCTTTAACTAGCGTTGCTGTCGCTAAAGTTCCTACTGAACTCAGCACTCAAAATGGCTGGAATGAGTTCACTGGCATGTTTTTGCTGGGCGGAGCTGGTGGTGCGGTGTTTGCTTGGTTGCTGTTGTCGAATATCCCTATGCTTAACAGCTTGGCTCCTTTTTAAGGATGATTTGTTGACACAACTGTTTCTGCAAAAAATCGGGGGTTTACTAAGTAAGCCTCCGATTTTTCAATTTAAGCAGGATTTCAAAATATCTTTCTTGGTTGGTTATGATGGCAAAAGAAGATCAATCACTCCGATGATGGGTGTTCCCTTCGACTCCGCTCAGCCACCTGAGCAATAGTTCGGTTCTAGTTCCCTCAAATATTAAGGTGGCAATTATGCAAGCAGTGGTTTCTGCCGATCGGATTCAAATTCCGGTTGGCTCGGTCTTAAGACTTCCTGGCTCCTGGGAAGATTACTGTCAGATCCGCGATGGCCGAGGTGATGCCTCTATTCCCCGAGTGAAGTACTGCAATGGAGAAATTTTACTAATGAGTCCTTTACCCAGGCATGGGCGCGAAGCTAACATACTCGCTGACATTGTCAAAGCTTTATTAGAACATCAAGGTCGCAATTATGAAGCCTTCACACCCATCACTCTAGACCGGCCAGAAGTAAGTGGTATTGAGCCAGATTACTGTTTTTACATCAATAACTGGCAATCTGCTGTAGGTAAAGATCGCATCAATTGGCAGGAAGAACTACCACCGGATCTGGCTATTGAGATTGATGTTACTAGTTATACTTCGGCTTCAGATTTTCTTCCTTATCAGGTGCCAGAAGTATGGTTACTGAAGAAAAATCGTTTGACTATCTATCAGTTTAAAGATGGTGAATATGAAACTAGTGAAAGCAGTCTGTATTTTCCAGGTGTTTTGCTACAAGACGTAATTGATGAATGTTTTGCTGTTGCCAAAGAGAGTGGTACAGGAGCGGCGATTAGTCAGTTTCGTCGATCATTAAACTAGTGAGTGGCTCAAAATAAAATGGCTTGGACTGAAAAATTGGCGATCATAGCCCTAGGCTTATTAATTTGTTTAGTCACTGTAGCGGTAGGAAGTTCCATTTTTGGATTCACTTTTTTGACAGAGAGACTATCACATTTTCAAATTCAGTACTTTTCCGTATCCTTAATATTATTGGCATTGATTGCGATTTGTCAGCAGAAGCACTTGTTTTTGGTGGGATTAATGTGTGTTTCAATGATCTCAGTAAATTTGTTAACTTGGTATATGCCTATCAACCATCAATCTAGACCATTTTTAAAAGTATTTTCTTGTAATACTTGGGCTTACAATCAAGACTATCCTTTACTATTAGAATTGATTAGAAAAGAGAATCCAGATATTGCTATGTTCTATGAAGTTACGGTACCAGGACAACAGCAACTAGATACTTTAAACGATATTTTGCCTTTCGCAGTTGGTCGCAACAGCCAATCGGTGATTTATACCAAACTTGACCTCAATGGCACTAAAGTTTTGCACAGTAACTCCAAATATTACAACACGACAATTATTGAGAACTTACAACAGGGCGATCGAGCATTCACGCTTGTTGGCACTCATCCATCTTCACCACAGAACAAAGAGCAGTTTCTAGCGCGGAACGTACAGTTAAATAACTTAGCTGAATACTTATCTGGTTCTACAGCACCACTAATTATGGGTGGAGATTTCAATGTTAGTATGTGGTCACCTTTTTATCGTAAATTTGTAGAAAAATCTAGATTAGACAACGCTCGGCAAGGTTTTGGAGTAATTCCCACCTGGTCGCCGATGAAAATTAGAGCTTTGCCAGAATTTTTGCAGCCCTGGCTGTCGGTGCCGATCGACTATATTTTCACTAGGTCTGGGCAAAAGTTTGATCTGCACCCAATTTCTATGAAAGCAGGCAGCTATGTGGGTTCTGATCATTTACCGGTGATCGCTGAGATCGGAGTAATTGATAAATCGCATTAACCTGGAGATACCGGGGCTTTAAGAGACCAAGTTTGAGCCGCAGTCAAATCTAAAATAGATTGGTGATAATCGCTCAGGGTTTCTCGGTGTCCCACACTTAAAAAAGTCATTCCAGATGCTTGTAGCTGCTGATATAATTGCTTTTCATTTTGGGGGTCGAGGGCACTGGTAGCCTCATCTAAAATAGCGTAGCTAGGTTTATTGAGTAATAAACGGGCAAAAATTAGTCGCTGTTGTTCGCCTAAAGATAGCACTTCACCCCAGTTTTGTTCAGCACTAAAGCCACCACTTCTTTGCTCTAAATCTGGTAGGTTAACCTGTAACAAAATTTGCCGTAGATGCTGATCGTCAACTTTCATATCTACATTGGGATATAGTAGTTGATTGCGTAATGTGCCCAAAACCATATAGGGTTTCTGGGGTAAAAATAGCATTTGATCTAGTGGTGGTCGCAGAATAGTTCCGCTGCCCGCAGCCCATAATCCAACGATCGATCTCAACAAAGAACTTTTGCCGCAACCACTGGGGCCTCGGACTAGCAAGCCTTCGCCCTTAGCCAAAGCCACTGACAGATCTGCGACCAAGGTTCTTTCACCATTAGGAGTTTGTAAAGTCATATTCTTTAGAGCAAGTCGATCGGCTGTTTCAGTTCTAATCGTTGTTTGCACATTTGCTGCTTTCTCAACTGCCGCAGAATTCTCAGTTTTATTAGACTCTGTATTGATAGCTTCTATTGCACCAACGGCGATCGCCCCAGAATTTTCTAAAGACTGCAAGAATGTATACAATCGCTCTACACCAGCCCCAAAACTTGTCAAAGACTGAAAGCGCGCCACAATCAGGTTTAGCGAGAAAAAGACTCGAATAAAAGCTCCCTGAGCCTCGGTAACTTTACCGATTTCTAACTCCCCGGCAAAAATTCCTGGAGCTACCACGATCGCCGGTAGCACAAAAGGAATAAATTCGTAGGCATTAGTCAGAATATTCAGATTTAATTCCCAAAATATTAAGCGCTTAAGGTTTTCAAAAACTTCTACAAATCTGTGTTTGATTTGTTCTGATTCGTACTGCTCGCCCTGATAAAAAGCGATCGCCTCGGCATTTTCTCGCACCCGCACTAAGCTAAACCGAAAATCGGCCTCTTTCTTAAGTTGCTCAAAATTTAGTTGCATTAAAGGTTTACCAAAAACTCCTACCGTAGTCAGAGTACCAATTAGAGCATAGAGGATCAAAAACCCGATCAGGGGCTTAGAAATCCCCCACAGCACACTACTAAAAGCCCCGATCGCCAGCAAAGAATCTACCACGGCTAGCAGTAAATGCAACGATTCATGGGTAAAGCTCTTCACATCTTCGGCAATTCGTTGGTCGGGGTTATCTATAGTCGCAATATGGTTGAGGTTGTAGAACGCCCGGTTTTGAAAATATCGATCAACAAAATGATCTGTCAGCCACTGCCGCCACTGCAAACCCAAGCGGGCACGCAGATATACATAACCAGCATAGAGTGGAGCATAGACAACCAAAATGCCCACAAAGACCAAAATAGTCTGCCAAAATCTACTTTCATCTTTGGCCGATAAAGCCGAGATCAGCTCACCTCGCTTACTGTTGAGCATTACACTCAGTCCGGTGTAGCCCAAGGACAAAATGACCACCAGCAGTAGCAGTCCCCGTGCCCGCCATTTTTCTTCGCTAGACCAATAAGACTTAGCGATCGACCAGAACTGTTTGAAGATATCAAGATTAAATCGTTGCATTACTTTCTCTAAAAACATATTCTCTAAAATACAGAGGCGACTTAATAATCGCCCCTGTATTATATCTATCTGAAAAATATTAAATGAACTTAAGATCTCCTAAGCAAGCCACACACATCTATATGGATGTCCGGTGGAAGCCTATACCTACCCGGAGGTGTAGGAGTATGTCACGTAAATTCTACATTCGATCGAGCACCTCAATCCCCAATAAATCCAAGCCCAGCTTCAGAGTCCTGGCCGTTAGATCACAAAGAATTAACCGAGATACCTTGATGTCTTCTGTGTCAGCCGTTAAGACTGGACAGCGATCGAAGAACTGGTTAAACTTTTGGCTTAGCTCAAACAAATACTGACAAAGCCGATTGGGATATAGATCTCGCTCTAATTCCATCAAGGTAGTATCAAATTGCAGTAAATGCTTGGCCAAAACCTGCTCACTTTCATCAGTTAGTATCACTTGGGTCGTTTGCACCGCGTTCCAATCAATATTGCCCTTCCGTCCAATCCCTTGCACCCGCACATAGGCATACAACATATAAGGGGCAGTATTACCTTGCAGCGCCAGCATTTTATCGAAACTAAAAATATAGTTGCTGAGCCGGTTCTGACTGAGATCGGCATACTTTACCGCTCCCAAGCCAGTAGTTTGAGACGCATTTTCAATAAACTCAGGAGTCTCACTGCGTTCTTCAGCAGCTAAGCGTTGGGTCAGATCTTGCCTAGCTCGATCGACTGCTTCATCTAACAACTCCTTCAGTTTTACATTGTCACCCGATCGAGTCTTTAGCCTTTTGCCATCATCGCCCTGCACCAAACCAAAAGGCACATGAACAATCTCTGCCGTAGCCGGGATCCACTTAGCCTTATTGGCCACCTGGAAAAATTGCGCAAAGTGGTTGCCTTGACCAGCATCGGTAATATAGATCACCCGATCGGCTAGGTCTTCACGAATCCGATACCTTACGGCTGCGAGGTCAGTAGTGGCATAATTGTAGCCACCATCGGATTTTTGGATAATCAACGGTAGCGGATCACCCTCTCTATTAGTAAATCCTTCGGTGAAAACACACCGAGCGCCCTCGCTAACTTCCACCAGTTTCAGAGCATCTAATTCTGCCACTGTTTCGGCTAAATAAGGGTTGTAAAAGGACTCACCGCGCTCGGTTAGAGTGACTCCTAACCGAGCGTAGATCACCTGAAACTCTCGCCGAGACTGTTCACATAACAACTTCCAAGCTTTAATTGTCAACTTTTCCCCCGCCTGCAACTCCACCACCTTCTGGCGAGCTGCTGTTTGGAAAGCCTCATCTTCATCGAACCGGATTTTAGCCTGCTTATAAAAAGTCACCAAATCTCCAATATCTAAAGCATCGGCTGTATCTAAAGCACTGGGATAGACTTCTTGTAAATAGCAGATCAACATGCCAAACTGGGTGCCCCAATCACCCACATGGTTTAGTCGCAGCACCTCGTGCCCCCGAAACTCCAAAACCTTGGCAATACAGTCACCAATAATGGTCGATCGGAGATGTCCAACATGCATTTCCTTGGCAATGTTCGGGCTAGAAAAATCCACCACAATTTTTTGCGGCTGAGGGATTTTGGCCATTCCTAACCGGGGATCTTGATGAATCGATCGAATCTCTGTGGCCAAATAATCTGGAGCCAGCAGAAAATTAATAAACCCCGGGCCAGCAATGTTTGGTGGCACACAGGCTGCGGAGACATCCAGTTTGTCTACTATTTGTTGGGCGATTGCTCGGGGTGCCTGACCTAACTTTTTAGCCAAACCCATGGCCACATTGGCCTGATAATCACCAAATTGCGGATTACTAGCAGGCACCAGCATGGGATCAGCCTCGACATACTCTGCCCCAAAGGCTGCTTGCAACGCTAACGAGAGTTGAGTCTTGAGGTAAGTAGCGGCATCCATATTGATCGACCTGCAAAAAATTTAGTCGCTTTATTGTAGCCGATAGCTTACTTTTCCTAAAGGCAACGCTCCGTATATGCACTTAGTACTCCCAAAAAACACCTAATCTCAAAAACACTACTCGTATAAATACCTTGACAGAGATGGACTTTAGACTCTCACATAGCACCTCTAATCTAGATTGCCAACTGTAAACTTCGCAAATTGCATTTTTTTTTACTGATGTTGATCTAGTTAGGGTGTTACCTGGGTAAGTTAAATGAAGATGCTAGCTCAGGAACTTGGTTTTGTTCTGTGCAGGTTGAGATGGTTTTACCAGCTTTTAATCTAATCAGGATAAAGAATAGCTAAATGACAATGGCTAACTGACACAACTTGTGAATTTCGTAGGTATGAGCCAATACAGCTTATGTTGAATCGTTTAAAAGATCTAATTTCCAACAAAGGTGGCCAAGGTGTGGCCATCGAACTAGGGCCGGAAAAGATCAATGTAGTGCAATTAAAAAAACAGGGTGCTGACGTAAAACTCTTGAACCTGTGTTCAGC
>JAYUSV010000097.1:0-7452 GCA_043755495.1 Synechococcales cyanobacterium | reverse complement strand
ATGAAGATGAAAGTCAAAGACGACTTGAATGAAGCAAAAATCGCCGTTGATGGTGGTGCTGCCAGAGTCAAAAACAGTGCTGACAAAGCTACCACAACAGTCAAAGACTTCTTCGGTAAATAAACTTAGTAATTTTTGGAGATCCACATGCGCGCAATCAATATTGGTTTAACCGAACAACAGCGAAACGGGGTCATAGACTTGCTTAATCAAGATTTGGCCGATGCTTACTTGTTGTTAGTCAAAACCAAGAAATTCCACTGGGACGTAGTCGGGCCACAATTTTTGACACTTCATAAACTGTGGGAACAGCACTACAACACACTCACCGCAAATATTGATGCCTGCGCCGAAAGAATTCGGACTCTGGGCGGCTATCCAGTTGGCACCATGCAAGGTTTCTTGGAACTAACCTCGCTCAGTGAGCATCCTGGTGACGTGCCAATGGCAACAGGAATGGTTGATATTTTGATCGAAAATCATGAGCATGTTATTCGTAACCTGCGCGATCATATTGATCTTTGCGCTGACAATTTCCATGATCAGGGCACAGCAGATTTTTTGACTGGTTTAATGGAGCAGCATGAGCAAATTGCCTGGATGATGCGTTCATTCATCGAAGGCGAAGCCGTAATGGCTACAGGCGATCGGGCTGGTCTTACTAACAAAGTTAAAGTCGGCGTCTAACTTCTTTTATTTCAGCAAACTACTATGTTGATTTCACCCCTGCTTGAGCTTACTCTACTTGTTTGTAGAGTAGCTTTTCTACTATCTATTGCACTCGCTCTAACTTATTTTATAATAGCTTTAGTTCACCTCATCTGGCTGAAGTGCCTTGTTCTTAAAAAAAATTGGATTAACTTTCAGAAAACACAGCAAATTCCATGTTATTTTTGTATTTTTTGTACGGGTGAAGAAAGTCTTAAGTGTACCGTTCAACCTGATATAGCCTTGAGCAAGAAAGCCATCGGCTGCGAAGATTATCAGCCTATCCAGCGCCAGATGAAAAGTCAGTCATGAGTACCAAAAAAACAAGGTCTTGTTTTAGGAGAAAGCTAACGCCATGAAAAAACAGCAGCCATCACAAGGCTTGTTTTACAAAATCGCTCGCAGGACTTCTGAAGCTGTTGGTTCTCCCTACGCCTCAATTACGGCAGTCACTGTGATTATTATTTGGGCAGTTACTGGACCGATCTTTCAATTTTCTGACACCTGGCAGTTGGTCATTAATACTGGCACTACAATTGTGACTTTTTTGATGGTTTTTCTAATCCAAAACTCCCAAAATCGAGATGCTAAGGCAGTTCAAATTAAATTGGACGAGCTGATTCGATCAATTGATACGGCTCACAATGAAGTTATTGATATAGAAAACTCACCAGAGAAAGATTTACAAAAACTTCAGCAAGATTTTTCTGGGTTAGGCCACAACTCCAAAAAGTGAGAAGATAACAATTAGAGTAATTTCGTCTACCTCGATTGGTAGAGAAACAAATCAATCATTTAGTAGATGACTGAGTTATTCAACTTTAGTATCGTTAATGTATGGCGCATCTTATGGTAGTTAACATAGATGGAGCCAAACCACCCTTAACACTAATTAATAGTCAGGGAGTAAGCAATGAACATACCAAAATTGGAACTTAGCCTAGAGCAAGAGTTTGCTCTTATGCAATATGAAAAACAAGTCACCAGCGTCGGCCAAGCACAGGCACAAGAACTCTTGATTGAGGCGTTCCGCCAACTGATGGTTAAAGACAATGTGATTCGGGCACTGATGAAATCTGAAATGTGACTAGTCTCATTGCATTAACCACAATATTACAATTTTAACGGAAGTGAATTAATATGCTAAAAGACCCCGGAGGAAAAGTCGAATCAGCTACTAAACAAGAAAAATCTTACCTAGTAGAAGACAAGCCTTTTACTGATTTCATACAACAAAACTATCTCCCCGCTTTGAGACAAACCTTCATCGAAAAAAATATATCCGATTTCCATGTCAGTCTAGAGCATTCAAAAATTGCCGTTAGTGGCTTTGAAATCTTGCCAGAATGCTCTCAAGTTATAGGTTGCTGGAATGGAGGTACACATCAATTTAATATCTATTTTTTTGAGGATGATATTCAAGGCCAACGAGCGCTTTCCTGTGCAAGTTGCAGGAATATAGCAAGCACGATCGAGTCTTTCTTGGTGCTCGAACGTAAAATTAATCTCGATCTTCTGATTTTATGGCTGGTACAACGTCTCATTAATCAACGATGGTTGTCTTGATCAAAGACAACGTGATTCGGGCGCTGATGAAATCTGAAATGTGACGAATCTCCAAAGCCTCAGCCCACTAAACTATTAAGGATATAGCACCTAATGTTAACTATAAATATACCCGAAATGCTTCGATCAAAGTATGTCCGTCTTGTTGAATGGCTCTCTGAGTTGGATCAAAAATTAACAGTCCGTTATGGCGATCAATATAACAAATTCAAACAACAATTTAGCCATGCAAAAAACTGGTATGAAAAAGAAAAATCTGAAGCCAAAAGCAGCGGAACCATTCCACTGGAGCAAAAACAAGCCGAAATCATTCGTCAGCTTGCTGAAGCTGGTTCAGGGGCGGCTCAGAAAGAAGGAGTTATTAAGATGCAGTTAAAAGAGCTGTGGCGCACCCTCAAAAATATCTAAGCACTCAATCACGTAATCCCACCAAAATAGTGAGTTTAAAAATGAAACTACTGCAAATCATTCTCGGCATAATAGTTCCCTCGATCGGCGTTTTCTTAGCTTTCGGAGTCGGATCAACCCTATTTATTAACATCGGACTGACACTCCTTGGCTGGATACCCGGCAGTATCCATGCCGTCTGGGCAATCACCAAACAAGGCGAAGGCTCAAACGACCAAGTTTAAAATAAATCCATCACTATTCCCTATCAACTGCCAAATCAACATGAACACCAACATCATCGGATATCTTGTCACCACCTTAGCAACAGCACTGGGCCTACTAGTAGTCGATCTAGTTGTACCAGGTGTAGACATTGCCAGTTTCCCCGCAGCAATGTTAGCAGCCGTCGCAGTCGGATTGGTTAACTCTGCAATTCGACCTGTTCTTTCTGCCCTATCTCTACCAATTAATTTTCTGACGTTAGGGCTGTTTTCACTAGTTGTTAACGGCTTGTGCTTCTGGTTGGCATCTCTATTCGTTCCGGGCTTCACCGTCAGCGGCTTGCTGGCTTTCATTTTTGGGCCAGTGATTTTATCATTTGCTAGCACCTTTTTAAATAACTATTTCACCGAGAAAGGTATCGGCCAATCTCCTTCTGTAAAACAATAACCACCAAAGCATCTATGAATCCTTCAATTAGCAAACCAATTTCATACTGGATCGATTCAACCCCCGAATCTGTCTTTCCACCTCTCCATGGTGATCTAAAAGTAGATGTCGCAATTGTCGGCAGTGGTATCGCCGGTATGACAACTGCGGCAAACAATACTTCTCTATGCGGACTACCCCCGATCGAGAGAGTCCCGATGAAAATGGAGTGTTGCTGCTAATTGGTGGTGGTGGCCATAAAGTAGGTGAAGTCACTAATACTGAGGAACAATACCAAAAAGTAGAAGACTATGGCCGAGAGCATTTTGGTATAGATACCTTTGATTATCGCTGGTCAACTCAAGATATGGTGTCTTTCGATAAGTTACCCTACATTGGCAATCTTACCCCTGGCACACCAGATCTTTATGTCGCCACTGGTTTCAGTCTATGGGGCATGACCAACGGTACGCTCGCAGGAATGTTGCTTTCAGATATGATTCTGGGTATCACGAACCCCTGGGCCGATTTATATGATTCCACTCGGATCACACCATTTGTAACCCCAGAGGGCATTAAGCAAACCATTAGTGTGGGAATGCATTGGATGGGCGATCGATTTAAAGGATTGGGCATATCTGAGCTGGCACAAGTGGAAGCAGGCGAAGGACAACTAGTAACGATCAATAGTGAAAAAATTGCAGCCTATCGAGACGAGCAAGGAACGATTCACACAATATCAGCAGTCTGTCCGCATCTGGGCTGCATCTTAGCTTGGAATAATGCCGAAAAAAGCTGGGATTGCCCCTGTCATGGTTCTCGCTTTGGTTGTGATGGCGGGATACTGCATGGTCCAGCAACTACTAATTTAAAAGTTCACCCAGCATCAACAAAAACAAAATAAATACACCAGAAATTGGCAATAACTTCACCGCAGCCGATATCCAAATGAGCTTTCCGCTAAAGGTTGCTGCCGAGCGAGCCAACTTAGATGCCAGTCGTCCAAAGTTGATAGATTTCTTACACCGCATCCATGCTCGCCCGGCATACCAACGTGCATTAGAGCGACAAAAAAAGACATCTGCTAATTAATAATTAGGTGCTCTACCAATGGAAGTAATCGATAGTTACCTTTGGCCAAAGAACTACATCGATCGACGGAGGAACAAATAAGCCTTTTAATAGACAAGATTTTTAGGTGATTTTGATACTATAAGGGTGTTGAAACTACAAGTGCTCTTGCACACAGAGACTTACAAATAACACCATGAAAATGAAACTAATCGCCATTGCAGCCCTGAGCATCACCGCTCTAAGCCTTGCTAGTTCAGCAGAAGCACAACCAGCCCCAGAACGATTCAGACCAATACAAATTGGGCCTTCTCTATCTTTCGGTGGCAACTCCACCGTGGTAGGTATAGATTCTAGATTTCCAATTTCTCAAGAGTTTTCCCTGCGCCCTAACGTTCGCTTCCCTACCGGTGGCATAGCCTTCGGTGCTGCTGCCACCTATGACTTTAATCTTGCTCGCGGCGGCGATCGCCAGTTAGAACCCTATGTTGGTGCTGGTTTTAATGTAAACACCGGAGACAATACCAACAATGGAGCTAATATCTCTGGTTATGCGATCGGCGGAGTAGACTACTCTTTAACCGATCAGTTTGCCCTTAAAGGTAGCGTAACATTCCCGTTCAAGTCAGAGTATGCCACAAACTTCACGGTTGGCCTCGGCTATCAGTATTAGCTAGTTCTCTCTATCGATCGGCAGATACTTCTCACTAGTTTATTCGACCGATCGACAGAGAAACAAATACGACTTTCTATAGATACAAATGCCCCGAAAAGCACAATATCATACAAGAAGTCTACCTGTAAAATTTACAACCACTATAGGAAATCATCATGAGTACTGAAGATCGCGCCAAAGCAGCAGTCCAAAACGTCAAAGGCAAAGCCCAAGAAGCCGCAGGTGCAGTCACTGGCGACTCCGAGACCGAAAATGCTGGCAAAGCTGAGCAATTAGCAGCCAAAGTCCGTGATGGCGTTGAGGATGCCAAAGACAGCATTACGGACGCGGCTAAGAAGGTAGCAGCTAAAGTGCACGACGGAATTGAACATGCTAAAGATGAACTTAAGAAATAACTAGGTTATTTGCTTTTGACTTTTAGCTAGTAAAAATTTGGTAGCCTTTACCAGACTTTTACTAGCTACCTAAAACATATTCAGTCCCTTGCTTTTATTTCCAGGAAACTCATTCAGAAGGGTGAGATTAACCAGATTTAAATTAATAAAGCCATAATGACACTACAAAAAGATCCTGGCTCTAGAGATGCCATCAACTGCTACAACCGTGGCAATATAGAACTAAAAACCGGCGATAGAGCAGCAGCAATCAATGATTATAGCCGAGCTATTAGCAACAATCCTGAGTTTGCGGCAGCCTATCACAACCGAGGAACTGCCAAGGCTAAGTCCGGTGACACCAAAGGCGCAATCGAGGATTATGACCGGGCAATTGAACTCGATCCCAACCTTGCAGCCGCTTATAGTAATCGCAGTCGAGCTAAGTTTGAGCTGGGCGATCGACAAGGCGCATCAGCCGATTACTACCATGCCATAAACATCAACCAACACTAATTTTGTATAATATCATGACTACTTCCGTTAAGTCAATTAGAAGAACCACCGTAGAGTCTGGCATCCTGTGTAGTGTCAATATTGAGGCTATTCAAGAAGCTCAAAGTAACAACAGTATCCCTAACATAGCGATCGAACTACTGCCGAAGTCCGAAGCTTCCACTAAAAGCCCTCGTTTTCAGGCCATGGCTTCTTACAACGATAGTAATCGAGTGCCAGACCATGAAACTCGTTGGAACTCCAAATAAGCCATATCACTAAAAAGTTACGAACCGCACGCTTTCACGACTGAAGCCCTGGGAGTAAAACACCTCTATCTGAATTTCCGAGGTATCAAGCCTGCCTCAAGCAGTCTGGATACCTCAGCTTTTAATTCCTAACCTTTATGTCTTGCGTTCTGGTACCATGCTACAAAAAATTTTAATCTCGATCGGTGATTCTACAGGATCAGAAGAGATATTAGAGGTAGGTCTAACATTAGCTGAAAAGCATCAGGCTCAAGCTCTATTAGTTCATGTTCTTAATCCACTTGCTCCATATGGTTTTGAAGTAGTTACTAACCCTTTGGTAGGTAGAATTCTTCCCATTGCGGAATTCTATCAGACCAAATTAAAACCATCAGCTCTATCTTTAGAGAGATAAACACTTTGATTTTATACCTAATAAGGTCACAGGTTCTTAGCTGCTTTTACCCTGATCGAAGGACTGCTTTACACGAGCCAGATTGGTAAGATGTATTGTACAGACTCATTATGTAAATCACTACAAATTATTATGCCACGACTACTAGGGAAACCTTCTAAAGCACCTATCTATCTTGGGATTGCCCTCCTAGCAGCAGTCGCTGGTGCCGTCACACTCGAATACTCCGGAGCCATAAACGTGATTCCGGGATTTGGCAAAGAGCCAGATCGAATTATTATAGTTCCTCAAGAAGCGTTCGAAAAAGCACCAGTCGTCCGCTAAAGACAAATATCATTCGCTACATAAATCTACTAGCCTCTACACTACAAAAAAGGTAACAGTCATGCGTAAGGGAAAAGACATTGTTGGCAAACCTGTGGTAGCCTACGATTCCGGTGAAAAAATTGAAACCATCGTGGATTTAATTTTCGATCAATATGATAACCGCCTACTGGGTTTTCTGATCGACGAAGGTGGCTGGTTTAGCAATGCCAAGGTTTTGCCTCTAAATTTAGTAAAAGCAATTGGGGTCGATGCAGTGATCATCCAATCAAAGGAAGCGATCGACCTTGCCAGTAACTATGCCGACATTCACAAAATTCTAGAAAATAACAACATTTTAAATGGCACCCGGATCATGACCACTGACGGCCGCGACTTAGGCACTCTGATTGACTTCTACTTTGACGAGCAGACCGGAGCTGTGGAAGGCTATGAAGCTTCGGGTGGTCTATTTGCCGATGCCTATTCTGGCCGGTCGTTCGTCCCTGCTCCCCAAACCCTAAAAATTGGTGAGGATGTAGCCTTTGTGCCCGCCGA
>JAYUSV010000096.1:0-7460 GCA_043755495.1 Synechococcales cyanobacterium | reverse complement strand
CACCAAAATCGTTAATGGTCAATTGATAACCACTACTATCATTTGTATAGGCCAAGGCTCGATCAGTAGGCCGACCTACTGGCTGGCGCACTTCATCGGCGGTACCTATGACTAATCCCTGATTACTAATAGTATTAATGTTGGGCGTTAGTAATGTTATGGTGGCACCATCTGCGGCACCAAAATCAGATGATCCTCTCTTGACACCAGTACTTGTCAATGCTGTTTGCACACCATTTTCCCATACAAACCCCTGGCGTACTGCGTTGTTAGCGTTTGCAACTCCAGCAACATTAGTGTTTGCAAAAACTGCACCAGTGTTATAACGCCCAGCAACCACACCAAAGTCATTGACAGATGCGGCATTTACCGATGCTACACTAGTTGCTACTGAGGGGTCTTGTGCTAAAGAACCTAAATCAGTGGCAGTATAGCGAGTTAGTGGCCCTCGATCGACCAAGTTTTGATTACCAGCCGCTACTCCTTTGAGGGTTGCGACTAGATCTCTACCAGCTCTTACTAAGGTGTCACCATCGCTACTAGTAAAGCTCAAAGATCTGCCTAAGAGACTTTCACCCAATCGTAGTTTATCAACAGCAGCGTTAAAGCTATTAATTGTGACAGAGCCTTCACCAGCTTCTAAAATAACACGGTCTCGATCGCTACCCAAAGTTACGGTATCTCGTCCGGTTCCAGCATTAATTAAGTTTCTGCCATTGCCCGCATTAATGATGTCGTCTCCAGCACCGCTGAATACCACATCATTACCGGCACCGGCAAAAATTGTATCTCTACCCTTACCAGTTAAAATTCGGTTGTCGCCAGCACCAGCTACGATGTTGTTTCTACCATCACCAGCATCAATAAAGTCGTTGCCAGATCCACCGACGACCGTATCGTTGCCAGTGCCACTAGTAATTATATTAGTACCATCACCAGTAATAATGCTGTTGTTACCATTACCAGCCTCGATAACGTCGTTTCCGGCACCAGCAAAAATGCGATCATTCCCGCGACCACCCAAAACAAAATTGTTGCCCTCCCCGGCAAAAACACTAATAGGTCTTCGGCCAGCATTGTTGGAGGCAACTCTAAAGTCAATGACATCGTTAGCTTCACCAAAAATAAGTGGTGCAGAGCCACCACCTCCCGATCGTCCAGAAGATCGATCTCTAGGGCCAGCTTCTAATGAGTAGTTATTGCTGCTCAATGCTGTGAGATCAGCCGATAGGCTCGGAACTAAATCGCCGAATATATTGGGCGCAGAATTGTTGGTATCCATAGAAAAGCTCGGTGTGAATGTAAAGTACTAGAAAATATGGTCTGAGAATATTGCAAAAGCTAAGTTTCTAATCGAAACATAGTCAGGGCGGCAAAAACCCTCGGGGAAACACCCGAAAAAATAAAGTGAGATGAGACATAATGGTAAACTTGAGGCTTGTAAATTAAATTTGCTGGGTAACGTCTGGTGAATCGATGTGCAGCATCATTTTTCAGGCTTGCCCTCTTATTTTTTTGCTAGCGGTGGTACCACTAAACTAGCGCAGGTCTCGCTGGTGGTGACTGTGCGCTCGGCTGGCATTTTGCCAGCACAATTTAGAGAATTGAAAGCTTGACCAGCGAACTTGGGAGTTTGGCTAACCCGCCACATTGCCACAGGAAAAGAGATTGTAAATAAAGCGCCGACACTCATCCAACCCATTACTAACCAGTGCATTTTAGAAATCGTGGGAGCATTCGAGTGAGAATTTGACATAGTAACCTGGGGAGTTAAAAAAATTATTGTAAAGGTAGATAAGGAATAGCCGGATGCCAAGACATCACCGCCGCCAAAGTATATAGGCCAAATAACCAACCAAACATGGTGATAGATTTTACTTGGCGATTTTTGAGTAAGGGATACAGAATAGCCAGGCTAATCAACCAGCCCAGCAGCATCGCGGTTTCTTTGCCCGCGTAACTACCAATATTTCCCCACATCGGGTCTTTGCTAACCGACCCAGGAATCCAACTACCAAAGTTTTTGACCATGCCTTCAAAATCTTTAGAAGTATCCGAAATATGATGAACAACCATCATTACTACCGATCCAATACCACCACTAATTAAGAAGGCTGCCGCTGCACCAGAAGTCGCTGGCGGATTTTTTGATCCTCGGTGAATCGCCGCAGGGAAACTGCGGAGCTTAGACCAGAGTGATTCGTACAATGGAATAGGGCTATCAACAGATGAATTTTTCATACAAACACCTCGAAGTCTTGATAATTTAAACATTTAAAGAGCATGAACTTTAGCAATACCTAAACCGGTGACAAAACCACCCATAGCAAAAAACATCATTCCCATCAGTGCGACACAAGTAGCAGTTAGCACTGGGCGATTTTTCTTTTCTAAAATTGCGTCGCCATAGCTCCACAAAATCCAGGCCGTAGCAACACTAAGGGGTAAGGTAAATAAAACACTAAATTCGTGATATTCCATTACTGCATATTGCACCAAAGGAGAATTTACCTTCAGCCAAGCTCTAGCACCACCATAAGTAGCATCGGCTCGGTAGCGCATATAAGCAAAGTTACCAGTGGCAATACCGAGAAAGGTAATTATGCTCGACCAAAAAGCTAGAGTCCGCACTGGTGGTAATGCTTTGGCTGACCCGCGCAGCAGCGGAAAAGCCAGGTGTCCGGCATAGGCCACCACAACTGTAGTCAGCATTGAGGCGCTGCCGTGTAGAAAACCGATCGATCTTTGCCATGGGCTAGGGTGAATAAGGTTTACAAAGGGCAAAAACATAAACATGCCAGCAGAAAGAATCGCCAGACCATAGACGCTCACTGTCGCTATGTCTAGTTGTCGGGGGAAATCTTCTTCAGTTATCGGCTTAAATTCAGAGTCATCAGTAGCTTGCATAAAATTAGAGTGGATAGCGATTAAGTAGTACTTTGATCAGCATCAGTAAAAATGCCTTGAAATCATAGTGATTACATTTCTATCACTATTTATAAATTATTGCAAGTATTTTAACTAGCCTTTTTTCGCAGATGATCACGAGCAGCCAAGATTAAAACACGACGGCTCTCAATCTGCTTATTTTGTCGATCCATTGCCATCTGCCAAATTTCTGGCCACTGTTCAGCAATAATCCAAGTGATGCGATCGACTCTTAAACCACGTTTGGGGGCTGGCTTGACCTGTTTTGATGAATTGCGATTCATATTAAATGCCTCTAGATGGTGTGTGCAAAAGTTTTCTTTCGAGATTGCTTCTGACGAACGGACGGAGATTGAGGTGAAAAATCTCGACAGTCGATCGCTTCTTCGGAACAGGCTAAGTTTGGATGAACAGTACACTTTAAATATTGACTATCAGTAAAATACTGACACTTACTACAGGGCACACTGTGTAGTTTACCCACATAGCGAAAACCTTGAGTACAGCTCACTAGAATAGTGATAAAAATGCCGATCGATAAACCCCAGGCAATTAATAGACAAACCAGAGTCATACAGTTGTCTCCAGTGCTTGGGGCAGTACGCAGCGCAAGGTACTAGGAGTAAGCTGTCGCCAAAAATCTTTTACCTTTGCACCCACTTCATCGGCATACTGATGATGGAAAAAATGTCCACCCTCTCGCTGATGCCAGATTTGATCCCCTGGCTTGAGGTAATGTGACCAGCTTGTAAAAATACTGCCCATTAGTACTGGATCATCGATCGCACCATAAACCAGCAGGGGCTGTGAAATACTGCCCTGAGATAAAGGAGAATCTTGCTGTAATAGGGAGGTGCTAGAAGGAGCCTCTAACAAATCGCGGTCTAGTCGCTCAGCTAGGTGCTGTACATAGCGTGTGCAAGGAATTCCCGAAATCCAGCCAGCTACAAGCTGCAAAACAGCATCGCGCCGACAGTAGATGGTCGCAAGCTGCTGATAGTAATAGGTTTGCCAAGTAATGATCGGCTGAGCAGCCACACTAATTAGCACCAGCGAGGCAACTCGCCCCGGATGGCGGCGGGCATAACTAAGTGCTAAAACACCGCCTAGGCCATGACCAACTAGGTGCAAAGGTCGATTACTGGTTTTAATGAAATCATGGAGTAAGTCTAAGGCAGCCTCCAATGAACCAGGTTCATCGGGGGTCTGAGAATATTCCCAGTATTTGAGTGGAAATTCTTGGTCGATCACGCCCAATATCCGGCGATGAAAGCACTGTAAGCTCGGGCTAGTACTAATCCACAAAAACTGTCGATCGCACAATGTCTCGGAAGGAGATTCACAAATCATAGAGATAACGGGTATTAAGGACAAACGTTTGAATCGCAGGCTATTTGTCGTTGGGTTACACGGGTAGATGTGTTTTACCAAGACCATCTTAAATCTTACTGCTAATCTATTGCATTAAGGAATTACAGAAATCCTAACATCTTATTGAAAATAAGTCTCATTAAGATCTACAAAATAGATAGTTTTATATTATCAATTAGCATTTTACAGTTCAGCTAAGCTAATACTTAAGAGGTATAAAAGTGTTGATCTAAAAACATCGAAAGTGCCCAAAATCTTTGCTCAGCAATACTTTTGGGGACTAAGATTTTGCTTCTCACCTTCGGTATTTTTGTGCCGCAGTACACAAAATATTTTGACTTCTACCGGGTGTAAGAAATTTAACAAGGATTATTCTCAATTAATTGTGATAACATCTTACGCATGGTCAAAGACCAAAATTTACAAAAACTGTCAATAATTTTAAGCATGTTTAAGTCGATATCTGCTCTAATCGTTACAGCAAGCTGCATTGCGACGATTTCTTCACTTGGGATAGCCGCTCGATCGATGGCTGGAGAAGCCCGATCGAATTTAGAGGTGTCAGCAACTGCTCATTTAGTTACCCCAACGCTTTTATCTCCAAGCTCAGATACGACTGAGGCACCTGCTCAAAATGTTGCTCAAACACCTGTCGAAAACAAGCCAGCAGAAAGTAAAGCACCAGAGGCACCGGCTGCTAGCAACCAGTTCTCTCTAACCACCAAGCTACAGGGTCAGGTGATTTTTGGCCTTACTGGCGGACTGTCTGGCGATATCAGTAGAAATGCTGCTTTTGGCCAACGAAGTCGCTTAGAGCTAGTAACTGAGTTGGGCACTGGCACCCTTACTACTCGCTTACAAATTGACGGTGTGGGCACTCCAAACTCTACAGTTCCTGCTGGCATAGTCGATACACCAGAAGGATCATCTTCTTTTGGTGTGGTTGAACC
The DNA here is from genome assembly GCA_043755495.1 of Synechococcales cyanobacterium. Classification (GTDB taxonomy): domain Bacteria; phylum Cyanobacteriota; class Cyanobacteriia; order Cyanobacteriales; family Chamaesiphonaceae; genus JAAFHZ01. The sequence continues at coordinate 2,211 of JAYUSV010000096.1, read as the reverse complement.
AAGTAGCCAAGTAAATCTGGACTTATTAAAATATGAGCTGCCGATCGGCGAAAATACCCAGCTTATAGTGGCTGCTAATGCCGCTGGGGCAGACGATTTCACTGATTCTATCAACCCTTTCTTTGATGGAGATGGTGCCAGTGGCTCAATTTCGCGGTTTGGCAATCGGCCATCTATCTACTATTTGGTATCTGGAGCGGGAGCTGGTATTCGCCATAAGTTTAGCCCCACAGTTGAAGGCAGCTTAGGATATTTAACTAGCAATGCTGGCAATCCGGCTGTTGGCAGTGGATTAGGTGGAGGTAGCTACGGGGCGATCGCCCAAATCACTTTGAATCCTAATGAAAATACTAAGATCGGGCTAACCTATGTAAATGCACGGGATACCACTCCTGGAACGGGCAGTGTCAATGCTAATCCGGCTGGTTCCAACAGTATGTTTGGCGTGCAGGGATCTTTCAAAGTCAGCCCTAAAGTAGCTTTGGGTGGCTGGGTTGGCTACAACAAAAATAGTGCCCCTGCGGGCGATCGAGATATTTTAAATTGGGCGGTTACTGCGGCGTTTCCTGATTTAGGTGCGCCTGGTAATTTGGGTGGATTGCTGGTTGGACAAGAACCTCGGGTGACAGGAGCAACTGGCACAGCATTAGCTGATACCGGTTCTTCTTTACATTTAGAAGGATTTTACCAAGTTAAGCTCAGCGATAGCCTGAGCATTACGCCCGGTTTGATTTATCTCACAGCTCCCGATCACAATAGTGCTAATAGTGGCGCGTTGATTGGCACAGTCAGAACTACCTTTAGTTTTTAAGAGGTGTTTATGTCTAGATTAATTTCGGCAATTGTTCAAGACAAACAAGTCTTGGAAACCCCTTTGGGTAATAGGGTTCACCTCAGTTTTAGAACCCTTGATGGCCATGATATTGCTATTAGAGCGCCGGTCGAAGATTGCTATTTAGCAAACATTGAGTTGCTCGATCGGGTTTTCTTCCAACGCGATCGATATGGGTGCCATCATCTTCAGCGGCAGTCTTTTGGCACAATGCTGAAGTCTATTTTTAGTCATAAACCATATTATTCCAATAAGTTACTTAATAAAATCATATGAAAAGGATACAAGGACTGTACAAGAAAATAGCATATGTCTTAATGGCGTTGTTTTTTGGAGTGGTGGTAGCCTGTTCCAATAACACGGCAACTATCGATAAGCCTGCTGTTGATAAACCGGCCAATTCACCGGTAGCATCTGCCAGCCCAGCCCACGAAGGCGGACATAGCATGGGTAAAAAAATAAATATTAACAATGCCATTCTTTCAGAGTTAGATAAATTAGAAGGAAAATTAGGAATCCCGGCACTTTCCAATAAAATTCAGTCTAGTCGCCCATACACTAAACCAGAAGATCTAGTCAGTAAAAAAGTAATCGATCAAGCCCAATTTGACACCATTAAAGATATGGTGACGATCGAAGACATTAAGCTGACTGGTGAAGCTAGAGATGTAGACTACATGGTGAAGCTGGGCTTGATGAAAGGCCACTTACTAGTAGCCAAAGAGCTGATTGATTTGAAAAAAATCGACCAGGCTGAGCCACATATCGGCCACCCCGTAGAAGAAATATACGCTGACGTAGAAGAACAGCTCAATGAGCGCAAAGTCAAAGAGTTTAAAACTCCATTAATTTCTTTGCATGACCAGGTAAAAGCTGGCGGCAAAGATGCGGCTAAGCTTAGCACTAATTTTGCATCTTCCATGAAGTCTGTAGAAGATGCTATTGCTGGTTTACCAGCTACTCAGCGCACCTCACCCAGCTTTGCCTTGCAGGTAATTGCCGGATTACTAGATAGTGCTGATGCCGAATACACTGCGGCTATCGCCAACAACAAAATATCTCAGGCCGTAGAGTATCAAGACTCACGCGGATTTGTTCTCTACAGTCAAGAACTATATAAGACGATCGAGCCACAGCTTACTAAAAGCAATGCAGCAGTAGCTACCAGCATCGGCAAGTCCTTAACAGACGTGGTAAAAGCTTGGCCATCGGCTATTCCTCCGGCTGCACCAGTATTGCCTCCTACTGAAGTAACTAAATTAGTAAAGTCGATCGAAAGCGAATCTGCTAAGATTAAGCCTGCTTAATTATTTACTAATCACTTCACACCAATGAAAGACTTAAATTCTGACAAGACGATCGATACTCTACGCACCATT
>JAYUSV010000095.1:0-2559 GCA_043755495.1 Synechococcales cyanobacterium | reverse complement strand
CTTCCATTCATCGTCGGCAACTAAGCCTTTGCGCTCTTCGGGTAGCTCAATGCCGGTTTTGGTGCCCAGTCCATATTTGCGTGCCCAGTCAATCAGGGTCGGGCCGCCGATCCCTTGTGCGATTTGATAAAAGAAGGTATCAGTGCTCATTTTTAAAGCCCCATCAAAGCCCAGTACTCCAAAACCAGCGTGGTTCCAATCGGCAAAAGTAGTACCACCAATTCGCAGCGATGCGTATGTTTGGAGTTTGGTATTAACGTTAAATTTGCCCGATTCTAGAGCGGCAGTGGTCGTAATGATTTTAAAACCACTGGCTGGGGGGAAAGGCTGCACCGATCGATTGACCAAGGGGTGATTGACTCCTTGAAGTTTTTTCCAGTCTTCGGGTTTGATTCGTCCTGAAAACACGTTCGGGTTAAAGTTAGGATAGCTAGCCATTGCCAAAATTTCGCCGTTTTTAGGATTCATGGCCACGATCGAGCCATTGCGTTTAGCCAAGGCATCTTCGGCGGCTTTTTGCAGTTTTAGATCGATCGTCAGCCGGAGATCTTTGCCCGGTTTGGTGACTTTTTGCCCCAAGTCTCGCTGCACCCGATTAGCCCCATCTACTTCGAGCTGTCTACCGCCCCATTCACCGCGTAGCTGGTTTTCAAAGGCCGATTCCACACCCATTTTGCCGATTACATCAGTTAGCCGATAGCCGTCAGCGCGGCGGGCAGCTAGTTCTTTGTCGGTCAGTTCGCCAGTGTGTCCCAACACATGAGAGGCCATTTCGCCGTGGGGATAGTCTCGGATATTTTCGATATCTACTTCAATACCGTCTTTGTCGGTGCTAAATTCTTTGAGGGCAATGATTTTATCGGAGCTGATGTCTCTGGCCAGTCTCACTAGCTCGGGAGTGGTGATTTTGACCTTGCTGACTTTGTCTTGAATTTCTTGCTCCTCCATCCCTAAAACTTCTGAGAGGCGTTTGCGGCTGTCTGGCCAAGTGGGTTTTTTGATGGCCGCAGGCCAGACAAAGACAGAGTAAGAAAGACGGTTGCTGGCTAATACCTTGCCGTTGCGATCGAGAATGTTTCCCCTAGTTGGTCGCTTGGCCGCCACGATCCGCACCCGATTTTTTTCGGCGCGCTGGCGATAGTTGGTGCCTTCTAGCACCTGGAGATAAGTTAACCGAAAACCCACGGCCAGTAAGCCGAAGGTAATTACTCCCATCAGAATTTTAGACTGCCAGCCTTTGCCTACAGTCAGAGAGTCACCGTTAAAGCCAGAGAAATTGGGACGAAAAGGCTGCATGGTTTAAAGAAGGCGGTAGAAATGCATTTATTTTGATAATACCCTGAAGTTTGCTGGTAGGAGCTAGGAGGAGGTGCGACGGAAGGGCTTATGGTAGGATGGAAACGTCACCAGGCCGTGAGTTGTGGCTTTGGCACTTAGGCGAGACTTATGATCGATTATTCTGCGGACATACTTCGTGAAGCAGACGAAGAACTAGCACTCCTTGAAATTGAGGATGATGAACCCACTGAAGATCTCTTAGAGGGTTTTACTGATGTGTGGGTGGAGGAGCCGATTGCTCCTAAACCCGATCCCGATCAAATGCTGGCGCTGTTGAATTCGGCGACTCCTAGTGACCGGATTTTGGCGGCCAGAGCTTTTTGTGAGATTCAAGATGTGCGGGCGATCGATCGGCTAATCGAATTAATTAATGATCCTTGTCCATTGACTCGGGTCGCAGTGGCCTATGCTTTGGGTCGTAATCCTCGCTCAACGGTGGTTAGACCACTGATTCATCAGTTGCAGTCTGATTGGAATGGCTATGTACGCAAGGGTATTGTATGGGCGCTGGGCAATTGTCATGATCTACAAATTTTGTTGCCGCTAATTCATGCTCTCAAGACCGATATTCCGGCTGTGCGGCTGTGGGCGGCGAGTTCGTTGGCGCAGGTGGGAGATTTGGGCTATGAAGTGGTGTTGGCGGCAATTCCGCCGCTGATTGAGGCGATGTTGGGGGATGAGATTGCAGCGGTGCGCAGTAACTGTGCTTGGTCGATCGGGCGGCTGTGTTTGGAGTTGCCGTCTAATGTGGTGTACGCGACGGCGGTGGATGCTTTGATTGAGGTGGTGGCCGAAGATCCTGAGTTGGGTGTGCGGGCAGATTCTAAGGCGGCGCTGTTAAAGCTGGGTGATCCGAGGGGGATGCAGGCGATCGAGACTCTGGAAGCAGATTCGTAGATGGTGCTTTTACAATGACACTTTGACAACACATAGATTGTTAAAGTAGACTATAATTCACTTTAACAACCTCCTGGTTGCTTTAGTATAGATCAAGTCCATCCTCACCACTGCCGCCATGAGTTCTTCAGTTCAAAACGTCATCAACCAGCCCTACAAATATGGCTTCGTTACCGATATCGAAGCTGATAAAATTCCGCGCGGTCTAACCGAAGACACCGTGCGTTTGATTTCGTCAAAGAAAGAAGAACCAGAGTTCATGTTGAACTTTCGGCTGCGGGCTTACAAGAAGTGGTTGACCATGACCGAGCCAACCTGGCCTCA
>JAYUSV010000094.1:0-2569 GCA_043755495.1 Synechococcales cyanobacterium | reverse complement strand
TTTCTCCTACAAAGGCTGGCGAATACGCTTTCACCTGCGGGATGCGGATGTTTAGAGGCACCATTCTTGTCTTAGAGAATCCAGCATGATCTCTGCCTATTGACAGATATCGCCTATCAAATATAGGTGAAATCTCTGTCTGTCGGTTGATTTATTATTTTGGCAAATCCAGTATAACTAGAGGGTGCGAATCATACAAGGAATTTAATATCATGAGTGCTGCAATTGATAATTTCACCAAACAACTGCATGACGACCTAGAGGCCGTTGAAGACCGGGCGAAGTCCCTGCGCAAAAGCATTAAGTCTGTGACTCAAAAAAGTCAATCTGAAATTCAATCCAAGCTAGACAAAACCAAGTCAAGTATCGAGGCCAAGAAGCAAGAGCTAGATGAATATAGAAACAAGCTTGAAGCTCAATTAAAAGAGAAAGGGGCAGAGGCAAAGTCCAACATTGAGGAGTGGAAAGCCAGCCGTGAGGTCAAAAAATTAGAGAATCTTGCAGAAAAAGCTGAAGACCACGCTACTACCAGAATCTTTTTGGCAATGGCGATGATGGAAGAAGCTGAAGCAGCTACTTTGAACGCAGTTTGCTCCAGGCTAGATGCAGAATCTGCCAAAGAAAATACCGATAATGGCAGCAACAAAAAAGCAGAAAAGAAATAGCTGTATATTCAGCTAGCAATTTTAATCTTTAAACTACAACACGGGAAACAAAATAATGGCACTTAATCACTCAATTGTTGGACATTATCCTTCTCACATAGAAGCAGAACTGGCGGTGATAGACCTACAGGAAAAAGGCTTTGATATGAAAAAGCTCTCGATCGTCGGCAAAGATTATCAAACCGCTGAGCATGTGCGCGGGTTTCTCTCCTGGAAAGATACAGCGAAAGAGGGAGCCACTGGCGCAGGATATTGGGGAAGCTTTGTTGGTGGCTTATTTGGGATCTTGGTCGGGGCTGGAGTGTTATTTATTCCAGGGGTAGGTCAGGTAATCATTGCTGGCCCAATCACCGGAGTATTAGCTGGTTGGTTAGAAGGTTCTTTGATCGGAGGAGCCAGCGGTGCCGCACTGGGGGGAATCAGTGGAGCTTTAGGTGGACTGGGCATCGCCCACAACGAAGTACTGAAATATGAAACCAGAATCCAAGCCGGAGAATTCATCATTTTGGTGACAGGTAATGATGAAGATGTGGCTAAGGCTAAGGAAATGCTGGAAAGCAAGGCTCAAATGGCGATCACGTAGTGTCTCTGTTAAGAGAATCGCTTAACTTTTTTATCTTCTAGCTTTGAAAAGGAATGATGTAATGAACACGATCGAAATCAACAAATCCATACCAAATGAGCGCTGGGGCGAGTTTTTTGACCAGTTTGCTGACGGTAATCGAGGGCGCTACATTTCTATAGAAATTATGAGTCCAGCGGTTTCCAACGAAACGCTGATCAAAAATGCACCTTTGATGGCAATGGTCTATGATCCCCCAGCAAAAGGAAATGACCTGACGATCGAAGTTGGTAAAAGCGAAGTGGACTATGCCCACACGATCGATGCGCCGGTAGAAGTGCTCACGGGACAAGACTCTAACGGCAAAATGATGGCCGTTTCGATCAAAGACGCTGCTGGCACCCAGATCCTAATCAAGTTCCAAGACAGTTAGACCTCAGTGGATACCTTTTGGGTATCCACTGCTTTAACAGCTCGCGATCGATTAATTTTAGGAGTCATTGATCATGATTAAAGAATTTAATGCTTATTTGCTCGGCGGTGGAATTGGTTCTTTAGCTGCTGCTGCCTTTATGATCCGCGACGGTGAACTGCCTGGGGAGAATATTTTTATTTTAGAAGCAAAGTCCACTCTGGGCGGCAGCTTAGATGGAGCCGGAAATGCTAGGGACGGGTATTCGCTGCGTGGAGGGCGAATGTTGACGACCGACAACTATGAATGTACATGGGATCTCTACAAATCAATTCCCTCATTGACAACGCCGGGTAAAACGGTATTTGATGAAACGATCGAATTCAATGAGCATTATAAGTCCAACTCTTTAGCCCGTTTAGTTGATCATCGCCGTGCAAAAGTCCCAGTAAGTTCGATGGGTTTTTCGATGCGCAATCGGCAAGAATTACTAGAACTCAGCTATGCAGAAGAAAGTATATTGGGCGCTAGCTGCATCACAGACCATCTTTCACCAGAATTCTTTGAGACCGAGTTTTGGTATATGTGGGCCACCACCTTTGCTTTTCAGCCCTGGCATAGTGCTATTGAATTTAAGCGCTATTTGCATCGGTTTATGATGGAATTCTCCAGGATTGATACCTTGGCTGGAGTCAAACGAACTATCTATAATCAGTATGACTCGTTAGTTCGACCACTACAAAGTTGGCTCACTACCCAGAATGTCAATTTTATTTTAGATGCAAAAGTGGCCGATCTTGATCGCACCATTGAGGCCGGTAAATTGGTGGTGACAAGTATTCACTATCAGCAAAAAGGGACATCAAAAACCATCCCAGTTAAAGATGGTGACTTAGTTTTCCTCCAAAATGGTTCGATGACCGATGCTTC
>JAYUSV010000093.1:0-2578 GCA_043755495.1 Synechococcales cyanobacterium | reverse complement strand
CACCTGTAACGATGTACTCGGAAACTTCCGCTGCCACCTTTGCCGGATCTTGCTCGTGGAAGTAAATCACTGGCGCGATATCGCGCGTCACATCATTGGCAAAAACATCCTTAATCTGCATCGAAGTAGTCTCCATCATGAATAAATGCGCGGGCGATAATCGCGGTCAGCCGACAACTCACCCATAAATGACAGTGCATTTAGGTCTTGACGCTTGCCGGGATAGAGTAAAACCACCGGTAAATTCCGCATTTTCCCATCGATCAGCTTGAGCAATGCTGACGATCGAAAAAAGGGATAAAGTGCCCCTGTCCGCGCCAATAAAACCAGGGTGCAGTTTGCCACTAAGGGATTTTCAGTGGCAAACTCGTCGATTAAATCTACAACATCTTTAGCAATTCCATCCACACCATCAATGTAGTGAGACAGCTTATCTTTAAGATGATTCAACGCTCGATCAGGATCGCGCTCGTAGAGACGGTGTTCCATTCGGATCATGCTCTCGATTAAGTCAGGATCTTCAGCCTTAATCCTATTTAACAGCAGTTGTTGTAGCGAAATTGATCGCACATTCCAACCACCTCCTTTCAAATCGTCGCTCAAATTCCGAATTAATCGGCGGAGCTTAAATTCTTCGGTTGGATCGTAGACCAAAATGGCAAACCGATAATTTCGCATCGTGCTAATTTTCGGGCCGCTAGTTTCTAGTAAATCGCTCCTAAGAGCCGCAATCGATCGATCTAGTGAAACATCTGTGAATAGTGTACCTGTCATCCTCCGCTCTCACCCCCATCGCCCAAAACCCCCGCCGCCCAAGCGTGGAGATCTGGATATTGCCAGCCAAAATCGTAGAGATCGCTCATCCGCGCGAACGCAAATCCAGGCAACTGTCTCACCCGCTGTTCTAAAGTCACATCGCTCAATCCCACCGAACGCAGATAGAGATTGTCAATCAGCGAACCTGAATAAGACAAATGCCGGAGCAAATACAGCCAGTAACCTAATGCATCATCGCTCACATTGGGATAAGTAATCGTCCGACTACCCACCCCCGCCGAACACAATCCTGCCGCCGCTGCTGAAGTGAGTAGACTTGAAGCCAGCCGCTGAAGTGTGACCATTGCCCAATCTGGCTTAAATTCCTGCGCTAGCCACCGAGTGACGATATCGCGATCGATCGCCAATATACCCTGCGATCGTCGCTGCTCTAAAAACTCCCCTGTAAACTTTCGGTAAGTCGGATCGCTCAATTGCAGGTGCCAATGGCAGATGTTTTGACGAGTGATTGGATCTCTGGGCTGCCAACCGATTAAAACCTCTAATGCGGCTGGATATGTATCGTAGCGATAAGACAACTCCCCCAGCAATAGCTGCACACGAGCGATACTTTTGCTCCCAAACCATCGCTGTTCAAACGCGACTTCAGTGCGCTGCGCTTTGGGAAGATCCATCTGTAGGTACTCCCAGTAGACGCGACTCTCTTCTACTAGTAAGGCTGCCCGCAACTGCCGCGAATGAAACTGAGTGACTTCCTTGCCATAAGTCTTAGCATCTGGTGTAGCCATCAAATCGAACCGCTCTTTTGCCACAAGTGTTGCCATCAAAATCAATGCTCCCCAATTCGATACATAGGCATTGGATAATTATCCGCCAATGGCAGCAGTGCTGTCGCTAATTTTTTTGCTTTAATGTCTAGATCCTCCGCACCATCATTAACCAAAAGCCTACCGCCTGGAACGATCTTGGTCTCGACTTTCCCATCCGAGATTCTTACTGCCGCTTCAAATGCCGATCGATCGAAAGATGCTCCTAATTCGAGCGATAACGGTAAAACATCCGATGGCATCTGGCTTACAGCATTGCGTTTATGCTCTGCTAACCGATCGCTCAGTTGCTCATCAACGTTCGCACCCCAAAAAAATAAAGTTCTCAACGCATCAGGTTTCGCTAGCTTTACTCTTTCCCGTTGATCGGTCTGAATTGCCGCCGATCGAACCGCTTCAAGTGCCGCCCACTGATGGGTTTTAGGAAGCAACCGCTTAAATAAGTCGCCGCCGCCTGCTGCATCAACAACGTCTGTTCGCCACCAATCCAACCGCTTCGGCTCACATAAACCTTCCCCAGCCCAAGCGATCGTCATTTGCAGGGCTAAGATGGCATCCAAAGTTGAGGCAGAGATTCGTTCGCTAGTCATTTTAGCCTTATCCATTGGTGGTTGACTACTCTCAGGGCTGAACCTGCGACAGTTTTGCCTGAACTCGTTCAGGCACTTGTCTGGCAGGTCGCCACTGAGTTTCTCACATCCCGAACTACTTATATGAGTATTGGTTAGCCCAATAATTATCCCCAAATTTTACAGGAGAGACGTAACCAATTGTTGAGTATGATCGTTTGCTTATGCCTACTCTCCTTAATCTAAGTTTAGATTCTTCGCAATGTTCATTTTATTCAATAAAGGTCATAGATTCTTAAAAGCATTGCTAATCAGGGGTTTAGAGGGTGTTATTATCCCAAATTACACGAATCGTTGTCGTACCCGACACTAAGCGCTCCCAAACTGTTACCTTCATTTGAACCG
>JAYUSV010000092.1:0-7556 GCA_043755495.1 Synechococcales cyanobacterium | reverse complement strand
CCTCAAAGCCGGACAGGGTGATGTGATGTAAGTTGCCGTTCAATTTTTTTGTCTCCTTGACCTTACCATTATTCGTTACTCGCCAGACTTGCTAAAGTGGATTCCGATCAAAACTAGCTGGTTGCGACCAGTTCTTTGGTCAATGTCACCGCCTGCTCTGCCACCCGTTCAGCGGTCAGCTTGCCTGATAATACAGCGCCTTCCATGCTGCCAAAATAGATCTGAGCGGTGTAACTGCCCGACAAAAAGAAGTTAGAGATCGGTGTGACCTGAGTTGGCCGAAACTGTTCTCGACCAGGAATGGCGGTGTAGATCGATCGAGGAGTTTTCACAACATGATATTTCAACACCTGCGCTGGCTCTGGCAAGTGATCGGGGAACAGCTTAGCTAGTTCACTCATGGTTGCCGCCATAATTTCTTCGTCAGATTTATCAATCCAGTCCGCAGCCGGAGCAAATACCAGTGAGAGCATCGATTTATCGGGATTGGCGTACTCTTTGCAAGAGTTGCTCATATCCGAATACACGCTCAACAGCGGCGATCGAGAGAACAAGGTGTGGTCAATATCTGTGAGCTTGCGATCGAACCACACCTGAATATTAATTACCGGTACCCCTTCTAGCTCATTGAGCTGTTGGAAATAAGGCATTGCTTGCCAAGGCTCAGGCATAAAAGCCTTCATGGCATCTACCGACATCGCCGAAACAAAAGCATCGGCATGGATATCTCGATCGCCTGTGGCGCAAGCGGAGCTATCGGCGTTACCATCCATACCGCGAATGACCAGCTTATCGACGGTGCCGTCGGGTCTTAAGACAATCTTTTTCAAAGGCGAATTAGTATAAACTTCGCCACCTCGCTCTGTTACATAGTCTACGATCGGCTGACAGAGTCTTTCGGGCGGTGCGCCGTCTAGGTAAGCAATGCAAGAGCCGTCTTTTTGTTGGAGAAACTTATTTAGTGCTCGTAAGGGCACCGTGGCAGAGATTACGTCGGGGTCAATAAACTTGAGTGACTTGCAAACGGCAATAAACACGTCGGTACTGATATCTTCCCCAATGCCGTGCATCTTCAGCCACTCGGTGAAAGTGTATTTATCCATCGACAACACATACTCATCACCTCGGACGATCGCCGGAATCAGGCCAATGGCAAACCGGATTTTTTGGTTCCAGGTGAGCATATCGTTGTTGCGCAGAATCGAAATAATGATGTTAAAAGGTGCTGGCAGATCAGGGACATCAAACCAGGAGAGCACTCCGGGCTTCTCTGGCTGGTTAAAAATCAACGCATGGCGCTTCCACTGCAAGCGATCCAAAATACCTAGCTCACCCATGAGCTGCAACATATTAGGATAAGCACCAAAAAAGTTGTGTAGCCCAGTTTCTACCCAGTCACCATCAGCATCTTTCCAGGCTGCCACCAAACCACCGAGCATCGCTTGGCTCTCTAGAAGAATCGGAGTATGTCCGGCATCGACCAAGTATTTTGCACAGGATAAACCCGCTAATCCGCCACCGGCAATTGCTACACGCATGTTTTGTTGTTCGTTAGATTTTTTGTTAAATTTCTCGCTCCATAATTATATTATTATTTCTTAACAATTGCTTGGAGAATAGAACATTTATGAAATGGCTGGCGTTAGCGATCGGCAACTCCCGGCTACATTGGGCTTACTTTGATGGTCAAGAGCTAGAGCAGACTTGGCACGGTGCTTACTTTACCCCTACCGCCGACTGGCGAAAATCAGCCCAGCTAGATTGGTTAATACCAGCTCATATTCCGCTGTATCTAGCTTCGGTAGTGCCAACACAAACCACACAATGGCAGCCTTTCGCTCAGCGAATTTTGACTTTGGCCGATGTGCCATTAAAAGGTCTGTATCCCACAGTGGGTATCGATCGAGCTTTGGCTGCCTTAGGAGCAGGCGAAGCCTATGGATATCCGGTGTTAATAGTAGATGCCGGTACGGCTTTGACTATTACTGGCATTAATGCCGATCAACAGTTAATTGGTGGGGCAATTTGGCCCGGATTGCGTCTGCAATGGCAGGCTTTGCATCAGGGTACTGCCACTCTTCCTGATTTTCAGGCAGATTTTAAACCAGCAAATCGTTGGGCGATGGATACAGAATCATCGATCGTCTCGGGCATTTTCTACAGCGCTCTGGCCGGGATTAAGGATTTCTACCTAGACTGGCAGCATCAGTTTCCAGAAACAGTTTTAGTAATCACCGGCGGTGATGCAGAAATCTTGTATCTTTTCCTACAGGATAAAGAGGGGCTGCCAGATGCTTTGAAATCGCCAAAACACTCTCCCGATGCCATCTTCTTGGGGATATCTGCTGTTTGCAAACAGACAAACCTGTGATCAACTTCACCGGCGGTTGGTGCTTTATCCTCGGTATCAGGGCAAAATTCAGTTAGACTGGAATATAGAAACAAGTGTTAAATACTTGAGCTTCTGCGTAAAAACTATTTTGGATATTTTGCGGTATGGCAGTAATCAACAAGCGTTTGGCGATCGGTGCAACGACTCTGCTGTTGGCTACTGCCGCAGTGGTGGCTACTAGCAGCCACCTTTCTAAAGGGGTCGCTCTCCTTAAGGCCAATCCCAAAGAAGTTGTGGAAGAAGTTTGGCAGGTAGTTAACTTTAGCTATGTAGATGGCACCTTCAATAAAAATGATTGGGATGCTCTGCGCCGCAAGTATGTGGTGAATAGCGAGTACAAGAACAAAGAAGAAGCCTATAAGGGCGTGCGCGAAATGCTCAAGAAATTGGGTGATCCTTACACTCGCTTCATGAGCCCTAAAGAATTTAACGAGCTTTCTACCGATATTTCGGGTGTGTTGGTGGGTGTAGGAATGCAACTTACCCAAGACCCCAAAACCAAGAAATTAGTGGTAGTAGCACCGATCGATGATACTCCTGCTTCTAAAGCTGGAATTTTATCTAAAGATGTGATCGTGAAGATCAACGGCAAGAGTACCAGAGGCTTGGATGTAAACAAAGCGGTAGAAATGATTCGCGGCGAAGAAGGTACTTTTGTCACCATTAGCGTGCAGCGTGGCGCTGAAGCTGTTGTTGACCATAAATTGAAAAGACAAAAAATCGATGTCCATTCTGTGAAAGCAGAATATCGCAAAGACGACTTAGGCGGCGTTGGCTATATTCGCCTAAATCAGTTCTCGGCCAATGCGACTAAAGAAATGAAGGAAGCCATCCAGCAGATGGAAGCCAAGAACGTGAATGGCTATATTTTAGATCTACGCTCTAACCCCGGTGGTTTATTGCCTAGTGCGATCGGGGTATCTAGACTATGGATGAATGAGGGAACGATCGTTTCTACTCGCAACCGAAATGGTAGCTGTAACGATCCAGAGCCAGACTGCAAGAAAAAAGCTGATGGTACAGCTTTGACCCAAAAACCTTTGGTGGTATTGGTTAATGATGGTTCGGCAAGTGCCAGTGAGATTGTTGCTGGTGCCCTACAAGATAATGGTCGCGCTATTCTAGTGGGTCAAAAAACTTTTGGTAAGGGACTTGTCCAGTCTGTGCGCCAATTAAGTGATGGCTCTGGTTTGGCAGTAACAATCGCCAAGTATTTTACTCCCAGCGGCAAAGATATTAACAAGCTCGGCATTGAACCAGATGTAAAAGTCGGCCTGAGGCCCAGTGATATTGATGCCATTCGCAAAGACCGCAAGCGTTTAGGCACCATTCAAGACCCACAGTATGCCCGTGCCCTCAAGGCTCTAGGAATGCGGATTGCAGCTAATAATGCCCTACCCACAGCGAATATCCCCTCTGATCTCGATGTTACTAGCCCTACAGCAAGTGTACCGATTCCGGTGCCTTTGCCCATTAGTCCACAAGAAGTTATTCCAAGCAATAAACCGGTATCGCCCAACTAGCCTCACCAATTTTTGACAGCAGTGGTTCTTCTACCACTGTGCCGTTGGCAAAGGTTTCGGCGGCATCCCAAAGGGGCTGGGCATGAATTCCATTGATCCCGACCAAGACACCATGCTGATCTATTAGTGGCCCACCGCTCATACCTTTGGCTACCGCGCTGCTATAACCCACCTGATAGCCTTCTGCTAAGGGCTTATTTAATACATGTGTAATCGCACCTTTCTCGATCGTGAGGGTGCTTTTGCCGTTTTTGGGGAAGCCCGCAGCTAACACTGCTGCACCTACTTGGTGATTAGCTCGGTAATCGATCTGCGCGGTGGGGTAGTTTTGTTTGGCCTGAAATTGCAGCTTGGCTAAATCTAAGCTCCCCCAACTCACCGGAGTGACCGTTTGGGCGGGATGTACTTGACCATCGGCAGTCTGGATAAATAAGGACTGTTTTTGGGCAACGAGCACATGAGAACTAGTAATTACTTGGCTGTTGCCGTTACTCGATCGACAGATGGTACCTGAGCCAATACTATCCTGACCGGCCAGAATTTTGACGGTGATAGCTTGTAATCGACTGTTGAGGTCAACAGCAGGCAGGGTTTTCGATCGTGGACGAGAAGCATCATCTGATTGGTGGGTAGCGATGACGGTTTGGCAGGCAGTGACCAGCACCAATGAGATGCCGGTGCCAATTAAAGTTAATAAGATTTTTCTGTTTACCATACAAAAAGCACGAAGAAAGAATATTCTTCAATCGAAGGAATTATAATAACTTTCAATCGAAGGAATTATAATAACTTCAAGGTCTACATTCGTACCCAATCAAACCTACCGGCCATTAGCGCATAAGCACATGATAGAACTTTACCAATTTGAATTATCACAGTTTGCTGAAAAAGCACGGTTGATTTTAGACTTTAAAGGCTTGCAGTACCGGAAAATTGAGGTGATGCCGGGAGTCGGTCAACTAGAAATTTTGCGGATCTCTGGCCAAAGACAGGTGCCAGTGATCAAAGATGGTAATACCATTGTGGCCGATTCTACGGCGATCGCTATGTATTTGGATAAAACCTATCCCGATAAGCCGCTGTTTCCTGGTGATGCCAAGTCTAAAGCGCTCTGTACCATTATGGAAGAATGGGCTGATAACTCGATCGGGGTCAAGAGTCGCAAGTGTTTGTTGGGGGCGCTGAAGAACAACAGTTTACGCTCTGCGATTTTGCCCAGCGGCACTCCAGATATTTTTAGGAATTTGGTTAGTGCGATTCCTAATGAGTTGTTTGATGCAGTGGGCATGGGAGTGGGCTTGTCTCCGGCCAATTTGAAAGAGGTGGAGGAGTCTTTGCACCGAGAAATGGCGGCGGTTTGTACAATTTTGGGTGAAACCCCTTATTTATTGGGCAATGAACCTACTCTGGTAGATTTAACAGTAGCTGCGCTGAGCATGACTATTAAAGTTCCCGAAGGCCCTTACCTAAATATCCCCGCTAACCTTAAAGGTAAAGGAATTCCGGGTTTTGCTGATAACCCTGCCTACGAAGTGTTTTTTGCTTGGCGCGATCGGCTGTATGCAGAGTATCGCCGTCCTCATGTAGACAATACTCCCCCACCTACAGGTACAGCTCCCACTACAATTGCGATCGATTAAACATGTGTTGATCAGGCAAATGGCCAGTTAGTTTGGCCATTTGCTTTTTTAAACTTCGTTGTTCATTATCCAATTTAGCTTGTGATTCAAGTTCTTTCATAACAGTTTTTTCAGATACAACATACTAAGATTTCGCTGTTTTAGGAGCGCATGTTCTATGATTTTATCAGCCACAGCCGTTAAGTATCCTCGCTTTGAATCTTTTGAGGACTACTTGGACTACACGGATGATGATAGTCGACTATATGAACTGTTTAATGGAGAATTAATTACTGTGCCTCCAGAATCGGGATTTAATATTGGAATTGCCAACTTTTTACTGGCGTTCTTTTTGCCAATTGTTGGTCATCGGCGAGTGCGGGGAAATGGATTAGAGTTGGAGGTAGATGGAGAACCACGCAATCGTTATCCCGATTTGACAATTATCAAAGAGGAACATATCGAGCAATTACGTCTCCGCAATACTATTCGGCTGAATATGGCTGCGCCAGAGTTAGTAGTAGAAGTGGTTAGCCCCGGCGATTTGCAGCGAGATCGAGATTACATTGCTAAGAGATCGCAGTATCAATCTCGAAATATTCCGGTCTATTGGATTATTGATCCGCAGGTACAAGAAATTCTGGCTTTAACTTTGACCTCTACTGGTTATCAGGAGCAAGTTTATCGGGGGATGGATAAACTCCAGTTTCAAGATGTTGCATTGAATTTAACCGCCGAAGAGATTCTGTTAGCTGGCTGAGTTGTATCTAGGAATCATTAGCAACTTATGAAGTTATGTACAAATCAACAAGATCTATCGATCTGTAAGCTCCATTTTAATCAATTTATCTACATTTGTGGCTCAAATCCAGTAACTTAACTTTCACCAACTTTTTTTAGATAATATCTATAGATATCACCATGTTTAAAGTATTACTCTAGCTCCCATTCTTTAGATTTCAGGATTGTGCGAACCTGTGGTTCAAGTGTTTAAGTTCTATCATCGTAGTGTTTTCGGTGTTGTTCGATCGACTACCCTCGTAACTATGCTTTTGTACCAACTTTGGCTAGTAGCTGCGCGATCGGCTGTCCAATCCAGTGCAAACCCACTTGAATTTGATGATTCAAGGTGGGCAAGCGGTACAGATAAACCAACCGGCGTGCCATGTAAGCCCAAGTGCCGTCAAGCTGTAAGCCCAAGCCGCTCAAAGTCGCACTGTTGCTGCCCAAGGCCATCATCTCGCCCAAATTGGTATAGCGGAACGGCAGTAACGGCCTGTCAAGAGTCTGTGACCAGATATTCCAAGCAGCAAAATCGGCCTGTTGCAGCGCCGACTGGGCAGTAGCTGGAATCTTGCTACCATCGCTAATAACTTCTGCTAAATCACCCAGAGCGTAGACTTCTGGCCGATCGACTGTCTGCAAAGTAGGCAGAGTTTTAATTTGACCACGCAAATTCCGCTCAAAAACCAGATTAGCCACCACCGGATTCACCTGATTACCCACCGTCCACAGCACCACATCTACCGGAATTCGATCAACCTGTTCTCGATATTCCATTGCCAGCTCAGTGGCCGTTACTTCTTTTACACTAGTTTCTAGATCAATCCATACTTTTCTGGCGCTCAGTGCAGCTTGAGCCGCAGTTTGATTGAACTCGACCGCCGCTGGTAGAATTTTAGTACCTAGTTCCACCAGACGAATTCGTCCTCGATTGCCTAGTCGATCGGCTAACTTACAGGCTAGCTCAACTCCACTAAACCCAGCACCCACAATGGCCACCCGAATTTTTTCGGCATCGCTGGTTTCTAACTGCCGCAGCCGACCTTCTAAGCGATTGACATCGTTCAGGTTGCGGAAAGGAATAGTATGTTCAGCCACTCCGGGGGTGTTGCCGATCGGGGTTTCACCGCCCAAAGACAGCACCAATTTATCGTAACTAATTGGCTCATAGCCAGATACTTGCACCGATTGAGCAGTGAGATCGATCGACTCCACCGTGCCTTGGCGAAACTCAATATT